>JBEVNF010000313.1:0-9817 GCA_040508255.1 Flavitalea sp. | reverse complement strand
AAGTCCTATCATCCATAACCAATAAGTTTTTTTTGCAGACATTGAGGTCTAAAAATAGCGAATACTTTGCTTTAATTTTCTGATATTGAAGCTTGTTATAATCTGAAAACGGTCATATGAAAGAAGATCTTGAATTCAACAGGAATGATGATATGATGCGCTCATCCATCAGTAAGTTGCGTCAGCGGTTACAGGATGTAAGTTTGGGGGGCGGAAAAAAGTCAATTGAAAAACAACATCAGAAAAATAAACTCACTGCGCGCGAGCGTATTGAGTACCTCTGCGATAAAGACAAACCATTTACTGAAATAGGTGCCCTTGCCGGATTTGAAATGTATGCTGAACAAGGCGGTTGCCCATCCGGGGGAACTGTGGCCGGCCTTGGTTATATCAGTGGCCGGCAGGCGATCATACTTGCGAATGACCAGACAGTGAAAGCCGGCGCATGGTTTCCGATCACAGGTAAAAAAAATCTTCGTCTCCAGGAGATTGCCATGGAGAACAGATTACCCGTAGTATATCTTGTTGACAGCGCCGGCGTATTTCTTCCGATGCAGGATGAGATTTTTCCTGACAAAGAACATTTCGGACGGATCTTCCGCAACAATGCAAGAATGAGTGCAATGGGCATCCCGCAGATCGCTGCAGTCATGGGCGCCTGTGTTGCAGGCGGAGCGTATCTTCCCGTAATGAGTGATGAAACACTTATTGTTGAAGGCAATGGATCTATCTTTCTTGCAGGACCATATCTTGTAAAGGCTGCAATCGGTGAAGACATAGATGCTGAAACGCTTGGCGGAGCTGCAACTCATGCAGAGTTATCAGGTATTGCTGATTACAGGTTTCCCGACGAACAATCCTGTCTCGATCATATCAAACAAACATTTGCAGGTCTCGGCAGTACAACCAAAGCAGGTTTTGATCGTGATGTATCAAAGCCTCCTTCAAAAGATATAAAAGAATTATACGGTGTATTCCCACAGGATGCAACAAGACCTTATGATATGCTCGAAATTATTTCGCGCATAACCGATACCGGTAGTTTTGATGAATTCAAGAAAGACTATGGCAAAACGATTGTTTGTGGTTTTGCAAGAATAGATGGCTGGAAGGTTGGCATTGTTGCGAATCAACGCAAAATGGTGAAAAGCAAAAAGGGTGAAATGCAGATGGGTGGCGTGATCTACAACGACAGCGCCGATAAGTCTGCACGTTTCATTATGAACTGTAATCAGAAAAAAATACCATTGGTCTTTTTACAGGATGTAACCGGATTCATGGTTGGTTCAAGAAGTGAGCATTCAGGCATCATTAAAGATGGTGCAAAGATGGTGAATGCCGTTGCGAATTCAGTAGTACCAAAGATCACCATCATCATTGGCAATTCATATGGTGCAGGTAATTATGCAATGTGTGGTAAAGCTTATGATCCAAGGTTTATATTTGCATGGCCAACAGCAAAGATTGCGGTGATGGGTGGCGAACAGGCTGCGAAAACATTGTTGCAGATCCAGGTCGCCGGAATGAAATCACAGGGCAAAGAAGTTTCTGCCGAAGAAGAAACGAATCTGCTGAACCAGATCAAAGCAATGTATGAGAAACAAAATTCACCCTATTATGCAGCGGCAAGATTATGGGTGGATGGAATCATTGATCCCGCAGAAACAAGGAATATAATTTCAGAAGCAATCAATGCTGCCGATCACAATCCATATATGGAACGTTTCAGCACAGGCGTGTTCCAGGTTTAGGAAAACGATCGGTAAAGCATTGTAGCAACAAATATCAGCGAAGAAAAGAGCAAAGGAAAATGTCGAACGAACTGATCATTTACACAGACGGATCATCCAGAGGAAACCCGGGACCCGGAGGTTATGGTGTGATCCTGAACTGGAACGGAAAGAAAAAGGAACTATCAAAGGGCTTCAGAAAAACCACCAACAACAGGATGGAACTGCTTGCAGTGATCGCTGCCCTGGAAGCATTAAACCGCGATGGAGTACACGCAGTCATATATTCCGATAGCCAATATGTGGTGAAAGCTGTCAATGAAAAATGGCTCGACAAATGGATCCGAACCAACTTCGCCGGAGGCAAAAAGAATGCTGATCTCTGGAAACGTTTTCATGAACTTTCGAAAAAACACACCCTTCGCTTTCAATGGGTACGCGGCCATGCCGATAATCCATTCAACAACAGATGTGATGAACTGGCCACAGCAGCGGCAGACGGGGAAAATCTCGTTATAGACACAGGCTTCGAGTCGGGAAACAACTAATCTATTCTGATCTTCATGGCAGGTATAACCATGAGATGACAGCCATGCGGACTATATTGAACAGTGCAGACTAGTTCACGAACTGCACCGCGGATGATTTTCCGATAATGAATTTCTTAACAAGGAAATACCCTCCGAAAATCAACGCCACAAAAAACAAATCTCCAACAATAAAATTACCCGCAAAACCCGGAATCGCGCCATACTGACGATAGAATGCAAGCGCATCTTCGTAACAGAGCATCAGTCCTTCAAAGGTTTTCGGACGCTCAAAACCGAACCCACCGAGCCATACAAAGAAGTTGGAAACGATAAAGAAGAATAAAGAACCTGCTGTTCCAAAAGCCGCCACGTTAAGCACATTTGGCTTTTTAAGAAGAAAACCGAATACTGTGATCACCATAAAGCACAGGTACATCGGGATCTGGTAACCATATAAACCCTGGATCTGGGTTAGTCCGCCGATGTAAAGTAGCTGGAAGATCAGATCTGAAAGGAACAACGAGAAAACCGGCAAAGCCAGCGCCCATCTTTTATCCCTGATCATTGATCCGCCAAACAGTGCCAGCGCCATCTGTGGTGCAAATCCTGCAGGTCTGCCGGGAATAATACGGTAGAGGGCAGCTACAACAACCATCAGTACAAAGGCCCAGATCAACGATTTGTTCAGTTTCATATACACTTAATATAACGCGAAATTAAAATAAAAGGCTGGTTTTCTAAACTATCCGGCCAGAATTCATGCACCGGGCACGGTCGCACGGAAAACAATGGCATTTACAGTGCTGGTGATCGAAACTTCCGCCCCGCTAGTGGCAAGGAATGCTTCGCCTGCCTCCCTGTCAAAACCTGAGGTGCCTCCTACTCTTACGCGACCATTATACACAAAAAAGATGTCCGCTGTTTTTACCGGGATCTTTACTGTGCCGGGTGCTGCGACATTGATAAGTCGCAGTTCAAAATCGGCAGCAGGTGTAAGAAAAACCTGCTCATCATCATTTCCTGATGGCTTACCGGCAATAACAACCGGCACCAAAGGTTCGCATTTTGTATGCTTGAGCAACTCAGGAACATCGATATGTTTTGGTGTGAGTCCACCGCGCAGCACATTATCCGAATTCGCCATGATCTCTACATTCTGACCTTCAAGATATGCATGCGGAATGCCTGCATCCTGGAAGATAGCTTCACCCTGCTGAAGATTTACAAGGTTGAAAATATAGATCGAAAAAATCCCCCTGTCGATACGGCCAGGTTCATTAAAAGTGATAGCTGCTCTTGCCGCCCAGAAGTTTTCATCGGACTTTGGCAACATTTCTTTTTCATATAACGGAACGATACGATCAAGCAATGGCTGAAGTCTTGTGTTCACTTCATCCTGTGGCAACTCCATTACAAAACGGTAAAGACCAGTATAACCTTCTTTGTCAAATACAGGTTGCAGGAAGTTCAGTTCAGGAACTGCAGCAAGGATATTTTTCAGTTTTTCTGCAGTTTTAAAACCATGTAAAAGCCAGAAATCACTGAGCGCATACATCAATTCAGGCTTATGGTTATCATCCTTGTAATTGCGGCTGGGATCATCAATGGAGATGCCTTTTTTATTTTCAGCTTCAAATTCAAGCACCGCGTTTTGTTTGGTTGGATGCACCTGGATACTCAGCATATCCTTTACGTCAAGAATTTTGAACAGGTATGGTAAACGACTGAAATTCTTTACGGTATTGCTTCCCAGCAGTTCCGAACTCGATTCGCCAAGATATTCATCAAGAGAGATCTTTTCATCATTATGAAGTGTGATCAGTGATGGTGCTTTGCTGTGTGCACCCATCCAATATTCCGCGAAAGGTTTATTGCCCACATTCGGCACCTGTAACAATTCAGGAAGAAAGGTAAATCCTCCCCACGCATAGTGCTGTATCCTGCCTTCGAGTTTATATATATTGTTCGTACTTTTCATTACCAGATTTTGAGTGGCAATAATACAACAATCAGCTTGATGAAAAATGACCGTGTGGTGATTGGGAAAAATGGAGAAGATCAGGCAACAGACTTTCTTGAAAAGAATGGCTTTATCATTCTCGAACGAAACTGGCGTTACCGGCACGGCGAAATAGACATTATCGCAACGCGGGACAATACGCTTCATATAGTCGAAGTCAAAACCCGCACATCAACCACCTTCGGTTTTCCGGAAGAAAGTATTGATGATAGAAAAATGCAAAAGCTTATGATTACCGCCACCGCATATTGCTATCAGCATCCGCAATGGCATCTTGTACAATATGATGTGGTAGCAATTCTTAATGATGAAATCTTATTTATCGAAGATCTCTGAGATCAGTCTTTATAGATCTTAATGACCATCCTTCCGTTCTTATCAATATATCCCCTGTACATCCCGGCAGAATTAAAGGTCATCGAAATATTTCCATTCCTGTCAACCGCAACCAATCCACCATCGGCCACCACGCCTTCGGTTTTTCCAAGGGCAGGCAATCTTTTCATAACCATTTCATCGGCGGAAGCTTTCAATGAGAACTTACCGAATTCCATCATATCGCTCACGCTTTTGGCCATCGCGAGACGAATAAAATATTCGCCCCAACCGGTACAACTGATCGCACAGGTAGCGTTATTTGCATAGGTTCCCACACCGATCAGCGGAGCATCACCTACCCTGCCGAATTTCTTGTTGGTCATTCCCCCGGTGCTGGTCGCCGCGGCAAGATTACCTGCGGCATCAAGCGCCACTGCGCCCACGGTTCCATATTTCCAGTTGCGGTCGTAAGGATCAGTATATTCAACCGAAACTTTCCGGCCCGTATCTGCATGATCGAGTTGCATTTTCAGAGAATCTTCCTGGCGGATACGTTGAAGGCTTTTCCAGCGGCTTTCTGTATAGAAGTAAGCCGGGTCCACGATGGTAATGCCGTTGAGCTTTGCGAACTTCTCGGCGCCGGGACCGACCATCATCACATGGCCGCTCTTTTCCATTACCGCACGGGCAGCTGTAATAGGGTTTCTGATAACGGTCACTCCTGCGACCGCGCCGGCAGCAAGGGTTTTGCCATTCATGATCGCTGCGTCAAGCTCGTTTTTGCCTTCGTTTGTAAAAACCGCGCCTTTGCCGGCATTGAACAAGGGATTGTCCTCCATTTCGTTCACGGCTGCTTCCACTGCATCAAGGGAACTGCCGCCTTTCTCAAGAATTGCATAGCCTTTTTTCAGCGCCACTTCCAGCCCGGCCGTGTACTGTTTTTCCATTTCAGGAGTCATCTGCGACCGCAGGATCGTACCCGCCCCGCCATGAATGACCAATACCGGCTTTTGCTGAGCCAACACATTGAAACCTAAAAGCATGTTAAGAAAGAAGATCACACCAACCGGGCATACTTTTCTCATGTAAGTTGTTTTTGGATATCGCAATTTAAACTTTTCCATGAGCATTGGGTCTCAGGCAAATGATTCGTTATTTTCGCACCTAATTATTAGATTCTGAGAAAGTTTTGGAAAATATTCCGCACCACCGTGCTCATTCTGATCCTCCTGGTCTTAGTGGCATGGCTGTCTATACAAACCACCCCCGTGCAGAACTGGCTGGTGCACAAGGCAACCCACTCTCTCTCAAAATCGCTCGGAACTGAGGTAAGCATCCAACATGTAGACTTCACCCTCTTCAACAAAATGCTGCTGGAGGGCACGCTGGTAAAGGATCTTAAAAATGATACCCTGCTTTATGCCGGAACCGTCAAGGTGAATATCAACGACTGGTTTTTCCTGAAAGACAATATTTCACTGAGCTATATAGGGCTGGAAGATGCTACGATCAATCTTTCGCGATCCGATTCCACCTGGAACTATAAATTTCTGATCGACTTTTTCGCTTCCCCCACGCCAAAACAGAAAGACACCGCTTCCATCGATCTCGCATTGAAAAAAGTTGAGTTTTCCAATATCCGTTTCCTGCAAAAGGATGGATGGCGGGGCGAAGACATGTTTTTCAGCATTGCCAACTTTAATCTTGAGGCAAATAAGATCGATCTGCGCAACAAGCTGGTAGATATCCGGAATATTAATCTAGATCAGCCGGTATTCACTATCAGCAACTATGATGGCAACCGTCCCGACTCATTAAAACCAAAGAACTCTCCAAAAATGGAACCTGATTCAACCAGGCTCCGCTGGAACCCGGCAGGCTGGGACATGAACGTGACCAGGGTCACGATCACCAACGGTGATTTTAAAAGCGATCGTGATGTCGACCGTGAGGTTTATTCTTATTTCGATCCTTCACATATCGACTTCAGTCATATCAATGGAAAGTTTGATAATATCAGATGGATAAAAGATTCAATCACAGCAAAGATCGATCTGAACACACGTGAGAGAAGCGGCTTCGAGGTCAGGAAACTTGCTGCAAACATGAAGATGCACCCGGAAGGAATGGAGTTTTATGATCTGGATCTCCGTACGCCCAATAGCCGCCTGCAGAACTTCTACGCAATGCGTTATGATTCGTTTGATGACATGCAGGATTATGTAACGAGCGTACGCATGGAAGGCAATTTCCAGGACGCAGTAATACATAGTGATGATATTGCTTTCTTCGCACCTGCCCTTGCCGACTGGGACAAGGATATACGTGTGAACGGAAAAGTATCGGGGCGAGTAGAAAACCTGATCGCACGTGATGTGATGATACAGGCAGGTAAAGACAGCTATCTGTCGGGCAGCATTTCATTGAAAGGCTTACCCGATATTGAGAAAACCTATATTGATTTTACTGCAAAAGACTTCGCGAGCACTTATTCAGATGCTATTGCTTTTATTCCTGCATTGCGCAGGATCGATCAGCCAAAGCTCAGTGAACTCACCTACCTGAAGTTCAAGGGAAACTTTACAGGTTTTATAAATGACTTTGTTACTTACGGTACCATACAAACGAACCTCGGTACGATTGTTACCGATGTGAATATGAAGTATCCCGAGAACGCACCAACATCTTATGCAGGGAACATAAAAATTTCTGATTTTGAGATTGGGCGGCTGTTCAGGGTGGACCAGATTGGAAAGCTCAGTTTCCAGGGTAAGATCAATGGTCGGGGTATGCGTTCAAATACTTTGAATGCAAAGCTTGATGGTACAGTGCAATCACTGGTGTTCAGAGGTTATCAATACCAGAATGTACTCGTAAAAGGAGATGTTGCAAAGAAGTTGTTTAATGGGGAGATTATTTCCAATGATCCGAATCTTGACGCAAGGTTGAATGGTCTGATTGATTTTGGAAAGCTTATTCCTGAGTTTGATTTTGATGCAACCATTGCCAAAGCTGATCTGCGCAAGCTGAATCTCCTGAAAGAGAACATCGACTTCAGCGGTAAATTCAGATTTGATTTTAGTGGTGATAACATCGATAACTTTCTTGGAACCGCCCGCATCTATGATGCGTCTGTGTACCAGGATGGTAAAAAACTATCGTTTGATTCATTGCACCTGGAATCACAGATGATGGATAACAATAAAGTCATCACCGCAGTAAGTAACGAATTTGACGCAGCGCTTGTTGGTGAATTTTCTATCAAAGATCTGCCGGAATCATTCAGAACCTTCCTCAGCAAGTATTATCCAACATATATCAAATCAAGACGTGCACTTACTTCAAACGAAAATTTCAGCTTTGTTGTAACTACCAAAAAAGTTGATGAATATCTTCAGTTCTTTACAAAAGATCTTCATGGATTCAACTTCAGTACCGTAACGGGTCGTATCAATACAAAAGAAAATCTGCTCGATCTTAACGCCGAGATTCCGCAGTTCAATTTCAGGAATATTTCTTTTTACAACCTGATGCTGAAAGCAAATGGTGATCTGAATAAGCTTGGTGTTGAAACAAATATTGCCGACATATATCTCAGTGATAGTCTTCACTTCCCGGGAACCGCGATCAACATCAGTTCTTCAAATGATCAATCTGATGTAACAATCAAAACCAGCGCTAACCAGACTTTAAACTCCGCCAGTATATCCGCGAAGGTTCAAACCTTGCCAAGGGGCGTGAGCATGGTTTTCAACGAATCACATTTTGATGTAAACGGTAAGAACTGGACCATCGAAAAAAACGGTGAACTGGTACTGAGCGAAGATCTGATCTCTGCTGATGGAGTTAAGATCTATAACGGTGACCAACAAGTGCAGATCACCACTACTCCATCTGATATTGGAAATACGAATGATATCAAGGTTGAACTTACAAAGATCAACATAGGGGATTTCACGCCATTCATTGTTAAAACAAACAGGTTTGAAGGTGAACTTACCGGAAAGATCGATATCGTTGATCCATTCGGCAAGCTGAAAATAGACATGGAGGCTAACGCAGAACAGTTCCTGCTTGATAACGATTCCATCGGGAAACTTCAGCTTACAGCGAATTTTGATAAGCGTAGTGATGAGATCAATTTCCGGGCATTGTCCGACAACAAAGATTATGGCTTTGATGTGAACGGAGCTTATACATTATCTGACAGCACTACTGATGACCAGCTTTATATCAACACTGACTTTTTCAAGAACACCAGGATCTCGCTGATCAGGAATTATTTGTCAGGCGTGTTCAGTGAGGTTGACGGTTATACAACAGGCACATTAAGAATAACAGGACCACCGGATAAACTGAAATATCTCGGCAAGCTTGATCTGCATGATGGTAAACTTCGTGTTGCATACACAAACGTATTGTATCATATTCAGAATGCAGCGATCAACCTGCAGGATGGCCAGATCGATTTTGGCAACTTCACATTGAAAGATGATTTCAATAATTCGGGTCAGCTAACAAAGGGTGTGCTGAAGCACGATAACTGGAAGGATATGTATTTTGATTTCGCGGTAAACAGCGATAACATCGAAGTACTTGGCACAAAAAACACCGGTAATGATCCATTCTACGGAACCGTTTTCGCAAAAGTCAATATGACTTTGAAAGGTCCGCTTGAGAACATGGAAATGCGTGTGAAAGGTGAACCATCAGATAGTTCCAATCTCTTTATCAACATGAACTCTGGTAAGGAAAGTGGTACTGCCGACTTTCTTACCTGGAAAGTGTATGGTAAAGAAATGCAGGAGCAGTACAGCGGACAGGAAAGTAACCTGAATGTTTCCCTTGATGTGAATGCAAACAACTATGCAAACATGTATGTGATCCTTGATGAACTCACCGGTGATATTATCAAGGCAAGTGGTCATGGTAATCTTCAGATCAGGGCAGGCACATCGAGCGATTTTACAATTCAGGGGCGATATGATATAGATCGGGGAAACTATAATTTCAACTTCCAATCCTTCCTGCATAAGCCTTTCCGGCTTCGTGAAAATGTAGGCAACTTTATTTCATGGGCGGGTGATCCGAATGATGCCAATATCAAGATCGAAGCTGAATATGAAGCGGAGAATGTAAGATTCAGCGATCTGAAATCACCGCTTACTGAAACCAGTACAACCAGTCGTGTTGCAGGTTATCGTGGTAAAGTGCTGGTT
>JBEVNF010000273.1:0-9214 GCA_040508255.1 Flavitalea sp. | reverse complement strand
CTTGTTGCGCTGAACTGAAGTTCCTGCTGGTTCTTAAGTTTCTGGCTAAGGAAGATCGAAGGAAAAAGACTTACAGGATATTTGTTTACAAACTCCTGTTTTGTATCTGTGAGTTCGCCAACGTAGTCAGAGCTTTCTGCACGGAGACCAACCTGGTATCCAAAATTCCTGATAGTATTCGAGAACGATACATAGGCTGCATAAACATTATCCTTGTTTTTATAATTACTTGTTGCTGAACTGATCGGTAAAAATTCACCACTCGCGGCATCATAAAAATAGTTACCCTGGTTGTTTGTAAGATTTCTTAGCTGCACTCGTGCGCCAGTTTCAAGTTTAGCTGTGCCTTTAAATGGCTTCACATAGTCCGCCTGGATTGTTACAAATTGATTGGTACCGTTCCCGAGTATTTGTTGTTGAATGTTGCCTGTTTTAGCACCACCATATTGAGAATAGATATCGGTGTTATAATTAGCCGAATTACTATTCTTTCCTGAAAAATAATTGATATCAGCTGTCAGCTCTTCGCCTTTTGTCGGAAACAGGTATTTGAATCCACCCTGTAATCCGGTAGCATTGAATACACGCTCCGTGCTGGTATTTCTTTCACTGTAACTGATATACGATCCGCCTTTGTATGAGCTATCGGTTTTGAGAACATCGGTTGGACTGAACTCACCATGAACCCTTACAGCACCTACAGAAAAAGTGAGCCTGTTGGTTGCAAAATAATCGAGTCCTACTCTACCGAACAGAAAACCACCATTCTGACGATTCATTGTATTCTGATCAACGAAAAGATTTGGTGTTGTGAGCATACTTGTGATGTCTGTCGAGTTGGTATTGCGGTTCTTCATCTGATTTGCGAAACCATTCAGGGAAAGATTGAATTTATTCTGACGAAGACTCAGACCTACTCCACCGTTCATTGCGCCACGTTTATCAACACCTGCATTTATATTTCCATTGTAACCGCTCTTTTTATTCTTCTTTAGTATGATATTCAGAATACCTGCATTACCACCTGAAGCATCGTATTTCGCTGATGGGTTTGTAATCACCTCAACACTTTCGATTGCATCGGCGGGGATCTGATCGAGGGTAAGTGTTGTAGGCCGCCCATCTACATATATTTGTGGTGCTGCATTTCTCAGTGTTACGTTCCCATCAATATCAACATTCACTGAAGGAACGTTTCTCATCACATCCATGGCTGTACCACCTGCTGTTACAAGATTTTGTTCAACATTAAAAACTTTTTTGTCGATGTCGAGACGCATCCTTGTGGTGTTGGCAGTGACGGTAACAACACCGAGTTGCTCAGCATCTGCTTTCAGCGTGATCTTACCAAGATCTTTTTCAAAATTTGGCATTCCGCCACCAGGAAAACCACCACCTGCCGGAGCGCGTTGTGGTGACGTGCCCCCTGCTGGTGCTGTACCGGGTTTTGGCATAAATGATGTATTCTCATCGTATGATGCATAACCAACGGCTGTGATCGTAAGGCGAAGCTCACCCACTACCGGGAGATCTTCCATATTAAATTCGCCGTTCGCACCTGTAGTGATACCACGCAAAAGAACTTCTTTATTCTTTTTTGCAGTTGTGTCGAATCTGTTTTGCAAAAGCATCACAGATGCGTCGCGCACGGCTTTGCCGGTGCTGTCTGTAACTTTACCATAAATGCGTCCGATCGACGGCGGAGCCTGCATATTGCCCGGAGCCTGTGCGGCGGCAGTAACGGTAAGAAGAATGGCTGTAAGAAGGGTTAAAAGTTGTCTCATAAAATTGCTTTGCACTATTTGAATGTAAATGTAAAATCAGAGTAGTGGGGGTAAGCGGGAAATGAGACAAGTGGGCGAAATGTTGCGACGAAAACCTCCTCTCCGGGGAGAAGAGTTGCCGCAGGTGGACGGAGAGAAGCTTACGGTCTTCCTATCAACTGGAAAAAATCATCCTTATAATTATCACTGATCGGCAATTCAGCCGGCCCGACAAAAACGCTTGTCTTGCGGATTGAATCAATCGCAGCAATAGCCACGATATAGCTTTTGTGAATGCGGGAAAACTGCGATGCGGGAAGCTGGTCCTCTATGGTCCGCATACTCATGCGGGTGACGACCGGTTTGGCCGGAGACCTGAGGTAAATCTTGATATAATCTTTCAAACCCTCTATATACAGAATATCAGATTTAAGGATTTTTACCAGGCTGTATTCAACATGAACAAAGAAGTAGTCAGAAACTGTCTGATCGCCACCTGATCTGCTCCTCAATTTCAGCTGATGCAGATCAGAAGCTTTGTTGCAGGCTTTCAGAAAACGATCAAACTCAACAGGCTTTACGAGATAGTCAATTACATTGAGATTATACCCTTCCAGCGCATATTTTTCATAAGCGGTGATCAGGATGAACATACATTGTGCAGGGAAGCTTTTAATAAACTGGATACCAGTGATACCGGGCATTTGTATATCAAGAAATACAAGATCGATCTGTTCTTCCTGCATTAGTTTCATGGCTTCCAGCGGACTGTTAAATGAAGCCACCAGCTGCAGATACGGCACTTTACGGATGTTATCTTCAAGTAATTCGAGCGCAAGCTCTTCATCATCTATAGCAATACATTTCAGCATCAGTGCATATTTAATTCAAGATGAACAGTGAACCATCCGTCATCGTTTGTGATCTCAAGTTTGTAATTATTTGCATAGAGCAGGTTGAGACGACGCTTCACATTGTTCAGTCCGATACCCGATGTTTTATCCTTTGGTTCATCTGCAATAAAACCGGACTTATTTCTCACGGAAAACTTAAGCTTATTTGTTACAATCGAGAGATCAATATTGATCTGTGCATTCGTGATCATCCCGGTACCATGTTTAAACGCATTCTCAACAAATGGGATAAGTAACATGGGTTCTATTGAATAATGTTCTGCAGATTCAGGAAAAGTTGTTTCGATCCGCACGCTTTTCCCAAAACGTTGACGCTGCAGATCAATGTAACTTTTAAGATAACTCACTTCATTTTCAAGCAATACCTTGTCTTCATCTGTTTCATACAGCATATATCTCAATAGCTGCGAGAGCTTGATCAGTGAAGGTTCCAGGTCATCTGATTTTTTCCTGGCAAGTGCCACCATATTGTTCAATACATTGAACATAAAGTGAGGACTAACCTGCGAACGCAGGAAAGACAACTCCGTTTTAAGATTCTCGGTTTCTTTTTCTTTTTTAAGCTGGGTTTCGGCAATCCGGTCACCAATTAGCCTGAATGCAGAACTTGAAATAAGAATAAAAGAAAAACTAGGAATATTAAATACTACGAAGTTCCAGATCCTGTGGCCCGTATCGCTTACAAATACTGAATAGAAGAACCAGTCCCACAACATCAGCAGAAGAAAAAATCCTATCAGTACTGCAAAATAAAAACCATAATGCTTTTTGTAGATAAGTCTTGGGATCAGCACGTACGCGTTCACATAAAACAAAATGAAACGCATGAAATTGTTGGCAAAATGCAGGTATACAAACCCATGATAATCTCCATGTTTGGGTTTCCAGCTACCGTCTTCCAGGATTGGGCGAAAAAGGAATGGTGAACCCACAAACAACATCCAGAAAAGGATGTGAACGGTTGGCATTACCCATCTCTTCGAATACCATTGATCACTCATGGGTGTAAAATAGCGAAGAAATTTATCATGAATAGCCGGAGATGCGACGAAATGCCCGTTTTCTGCGACGACCTCTTACCATTTATTTGCCCTGAAGCTGATTCAACTGACCTAAAATATGGTTAGGTACCGAACCTGTAAATTCCTTGAACTCACGCAAAAAATGCGATTGATCAGAATATCCGAGTTCATACGATAAACCTGCCCATCCACCAAGATCATCTACCTTGTCAAGTTGTTCACAGGCCGTTCTGAAGCGGATTATCCTTTGGTAGGTTTTTGGGCTCGTACCAATTTTGTCCTGGAAACTTCTTTGCAATTGGCGGATACTTACGTAAACCTGGCGACTGATATCATCAATAGAGCATTGTCCTTTTGATTGCCTGATCAGTCTTGCCGCAGCGATTATATAGTTATTTTCAGGTCTGCCTGCTTTTAACCGGGAAAATAAAAATGCTTCCGCGACCGCAATCAGGGCAGCGGTATTGGCTGCCTCACACAATTGTTCTGCAAGTTCATTGGCCACATTGCCTATCAGGTTTTCTGTGGCAGTGTAGTCACTGAATACAAGCGCCGCAGGAGTTTTAAAAAGCAGGGGAAAGGTTTCAGGCTTCAACCTTATGCCGAACTTACGGGCGTCCGATGTTGATCTCCAAACTACAGTTTCACGGTACATTCCAGCAATGAAGATCGATGGCAGTCTCGTCCATTTACCGTTTTCATAAATCTCGCAGCGATTGGAATCCAGGTGCACAATGATCTCCATCATACCAAGCGGAAGGCAGCGTTGGTCAGGGGAAATCTCTCCATCAAATCCCGAGAAGGTTTGAATCCAGTAACAATCCACATAAGGTTGCAATAGTAACGAAGGTGAGAATTCGCGGTAGGTGATGTTCATGGCAGGGGAATATGATCCAAGATACCAAACTGGCTTCACGCGGCAAGTTTTGCCACATAACATATTCGTGTGATTTTGCTGAGCTGCAGTTCAGGCGCTAAAGTTGCCAGTTTAAACAAAAAGGCTCTCCGGCTGGTAAAACAAAAAGCTATCTTGGATAAAAATCACCAATATGCTCATACTTATTGCCGGCCCCTATCGGAGTGGCACAAACGATGATCCGAAATTAATGCAGCAGAACCTGGATAACCTTGAGGCGATAGCGCTTCCCTTGTTCAGGATGGGTCATATACCGATGATCGGTGAATGGCTCGCGCTTCCTTTGCTGAAGCTGGCAGGATCCAAAACCCCGGGCGATGAAGCTTACCAGGAAATCTCGTACCCTGTAGCGCACAGGATGCTGGCAAAATGCGATGCGATCTTCCGGATCGAAGGTGCTTCGAAAGGAGCGGATCAGGATGTGAAGCTTGCGCAGGAATTGGGATTAAAAGTGTACTACAGGCTTGAAGATGTTCCATCTGAACCTTAGGGAATGAATTTTGTTTAACTGCTATTAATAAAACTATTTCAGATGGATATAATTTACACAGCCAAAGCAACTTCGGTTGGTGGCAGGGATGGAAGAGTTACAAGCTCAGATAATGTTTTGAACCTTGAAGTTAAACCACCGAAAGAAATGGGCGGACCGGGCGGCAACTATTCAAACCCGGAACAACTTTTTGCTGCGGGATATGCTGCTTGTTTTAACAGCGCGCTTGGGCATATTTCAAGACTGAAAAAAATTCAGACTGGAACTACTGAAGTAACCGCTGAAGTAGGTATAGGTAAACTTACAGATGGTGGCTTTGGTTTGCAGGTACAACTTGATGTTGTTGTTCCTGGTGTCGAGCAGCTTGTTGCTGAAGAACTGGTTGCTGCAGCGCATGCAGTTTGCCCGTATTCGAATGCAACAAGAAACAATGTGCAGGTAACGCTGAAGGTTAGCGTTTAATCATATCCGGGGCCGGATCATCACTCTCAGCCGGCCCTACTTTTATTTTGCGAAGGCAATTTTAAACTCAACAACCTGGAAGCTGCTTCTTGCGGGTACCTTCTCTCCTTCAATTACAATTCTGAAAGGACCACGATCAACCGGAAGATCCTTGCCGGCGCTTTCATCTGCGAGGATAACCTTCTTGTCATTAAAACCATTGTCGAGTTCCGCGAGTGAGAATAAAATCTCATAACCGTCAGCACATTTCACAAGCAGATATTTTGTAAGATTTTCGCCGCGAAGTTGTTTGCCTGTTGTAACACCAGCCATTTCAAGTAATCGCTGAATACTCACACCAGTGTAGGGCACATCCCTGCCATCACGATCTTTTAATATTGCGGTTGTACGATCAAGCTTCCTGAGATCATCTTTATTGAATACAAGTTCTTTTGTGACTTCGCCGGAAATCTTCAGAGATGCAGATCCGGGTTTAACTTGTGCAGAAGCCGGGGATGAACAGAACAAAATCACCGCCAACCCAATATTCGCTATAAGCTTCATGATCATTATTTGAGTAATTCGGTATCATTTAAACGGATCAGAAAACCGTGGATCACTGATAAATGTTGAGTCGGTCAGCGAGCCCAGAAAAGCAATGATATTCTTTTTTTCGATGGCAGTAAGACCCAATTTCTCACCATCCGCTATATTGGAATTATTCTTTATAAAGGGACTCAGAAACGCCGACTGAACCACATGTTCATTATAGTGATCAAGTACCTGTTCAAGGCTTGAAAATCTACCATCATGCATGTACGGAGCGGTGAGCGCAATGTTCCTTAGGGTAACCACCCTGAATCGACCTTCATCAATGGCGAGCCCTGTGATAGCCTGGCGGTCAGGATCGTTTGGTTGTTTTTCGAGCCCGTTATTCTGAAAAAGTTCACTATAGGTTTTAGGCCCGCCATGACAACTGGCACAACCCGCACCACGGACACCTTTTGAAGGATTTGGATTTGTGAAGAAAAGATCCATTCCGTTCTGTTCCTCAGCATTCAGCCTGTACTTACCCTGGAGATGCAGATCGTACCGTGATCCTGCCGATACCAATGTTCTTTCAAATTGTGCGATAGCTTTTACAATTCTTTTTGCGGTGATTTCGCGTGAACCGAATGCCTTTTCAAAACGAGCCGCATAAAACTTTTTCTTTTTGACTTTGGCAACTGAGGCATCAAGCGATTGTCCCATCTCATGCACACCTGTCAAAGGAACTTCCACCTGTTTTTCGAGACCTTCTGTTCTGCCATCCCAGAAAAAATTTTTTACCCATAAAAGATTGGCGAGCGACATGGTATTGCGGGGGTTCACTTCACTATCCACTCCGGGGCTGAAAACCTTTCTGTCAGTAAATGCGAATTTCTGATCGTGACAGTTGGAACATGAGAATTTATTGGTGGATGAAAGTGATTTTTCATAAAACAACATACGACCCAGCTCCACTCCCTCTTCGGTAGTTGGGTTGTCTTCCGGTATTGAAAACCTTCCACCAAAATATGCCGGATACGTGATTATATAAGGTTTGGGTCTTGACCCGTGAAAGCTGACCGCACCAGAAAGCAGCGCGGTTAGAGCGAAAACTCCAGATATAAACAAAATCTTCTTCATTAAAAGCAAAATTGCCAGCGTCTTCAAAGGTGGCAATTTTGTTTCATATTGAAACTCACATTTTCCGCATCTGACAAACTGAATTCCCTGTTGAGTAACAGAAAAAATACTGGTGTATTGATCTTTGCGAACAATACAAAACGCTATCCTTTTGCACAAAAACTTAACTCTGTTTTTAATTGGTGGTTAGTTACACACACGTTAGTTTGGTTACCGTCCTGCACTTTCCAGTGCGGGACCTTTTTTTGCTCATAAATGCAGGAGCGATCACTACTACCATCTTGCCATCGAAAAAAACCAACAATATCAGCGGTGCGAGGTAGACTTTCATAAGTATATGAACATTTCCGTAGTACGAAAGAATGTCCTCTCTGCCACCCTGATCCGTCATATTCAAACCTCCCCGACATCTGTGATATTCGATATGTTTGCACTACAACATTTGATCATGCGAAACCTGATTATCACAATTATCATGATACTATCAACAAACGACACAATGGCGCAGACTAAGCAAACGGGACATTATGCAAACGTGAATGGATTAATGCTGTATTATGAGATTCATGGTCATGGTTTTCCGCTGGTCCTGGTTCACGGCGGGGGTTCTTCTATCCCTGCAAACTTCAGTTATTGGTTGCCGCTTTTCTCAGTGACACATAAAGTTATCGCGGTTGAAATGCAGGCGCATGGGCGTACTGCAGATATAGACCGGGTTACGACCTTTGAACAGGATGCTGATGATATCGCTGCGTTGTTAAGATCGATCGGCGTGGAGAAAGCTGACCTGCTAGGATTCAGCAATGGAGCCACAACATCTTTACAGGTCGGCATCCGTCATCCAACACTGGTCAGAAAACTTGTGCTTGCTTCGGGTACCTATAAACGTAATGGCATGCCGGAAGGATTTTTTGAGGGCATGATACAAGCTACCATGGAAGTAATGCCTGATGAACTAAAAACCTCTTTTCTAAAGATCAATCCCGATAAAGCTGCGCTTCAAAAAATGTTTGACAGGGATAAAGCAAGAATGATCGGTTTCAAAGATATTGATGATTCGCTGATCAGGGCAGTAAAAGTGCCGGTTTTGCTGTTGAATGGTGATAAGGATGTTGTCAGCAATGATCACGTGGTTGCTATTTCAAAATTGCTTCCGAATGCAAAGCTGCTGATCGTTCCGGGCGGTCATGGTGAATATATGGGTGAAACCGATGCAAAAGAAGTGAAGGGCAAATTGCCTGGTGCCACTGCTGCAATTATTGAAGAATTTTTGCATCAGGATGAGAAATGATGATAGAAAAAGATGCAACTTTAGTTTGCACCTTTTTCTATGATAATGATATGTTAGTTACTCAGAAACTGCTGAACCGCTGCCTTCAAAGAAGTTGTGGGTCTTCCTGCAAGTTTTGAGATCTCTTTGCTTTCATCAAACAGATCACCTTTTTCAGTAGCAACATGGGTTCCTGCAAAGAACTGTGCAACAGGCTCTGGTAGTCCGCCTTGTGCAAGTGCAGCAGCAAAATCATTAACCGGTACATTCTTATATGAAACAGGTTTGCCGCTTACTTCACCAAGTGTTTTTGCAAATTCAGCAAGTGTGAATCCGTTATCACCCGCCAGTTCATAAATCTTATTGTTATGACCTTCGCCAATAAGTACAGCAACGTCTGCTTCTGCAAAATCTTCACGTGTAGCTGCTGAGATCTTTCCGTCTCCTGCGCTTCCTACGAGTTCACCGTTTTCAATCACATGTTCCAGACCGCCGAAATAGTTTTCAATGTACCAGCCATGTCTCAGTATAGCATATGGGATACCTGACGCCTTCACCAGGTTTTCTGTACCAAGGTGCTCAGGTCCGAGAACAAGCGTAGTTGAATCTGCACGTAACAAACTTGTGTAAGCAAGAAATTTAACACCGGCAGTCTTTGCAGCATTGATCGCATTTTCATGCTGCTTTAAACGTTTGCCGGGTTCATTCGCAGAGATCAGTAAAATCCTGT
>JBEVNF010000248.1:0-3988 GCA_040508255.1 Flavitalea sp. | reverse complement strand
AACAATGATGTACCAGCGGCCGATCTCAGGGCTGATCCGATCTTTCGAAACAAGATCATCGGGTATTCAGTTGAACATACAGATCACCTGCATAATGATCAGGCAAGCGCTGCTGATTACCTGGGAGTAAGTCCTGTTTTTAAAACACAAACAAAACAGGATACCGTTATCGAATGGGGCCTTGATGGCATCAGAAAAATCCGCGCTCTCACCAACAAACCGCTTGTGGCCATTGGGAATATCAATGTATCCAATGCTTATGATGTAATACATGCTGGTGCAGATTGTCTTGCCGTTGTTTCCGCAATCTGCGGTGCAACTAACCCAGAAAAAGCAGCACGGGAATTAATGAACGAGATCAAAAAAGCAAGATCGATCCGATATGCAAAAATATAAATATCCTTCAGTACTCACGATCGCCGGCTTCGATGGCAGTGGCGGCGCAGGGATCCAGGCTGATATAAAGACCTTTTCGGCTCTTGGCTGCTATGCAACATCGGTGCTGACAGCCTTGCCGGTACAGAATACACAGGGTGTCCGTAATATATACGAAATACCTCCGGCAGCTGTTGAAGAACAGCTCATCGCGATACTTGATGATGTATTTCCATCAGCTATCAAGATCGGAATGGTGCATACCGTTGAGCTTGTTGATATCATTGTGAACACATTAAGCAGATATGATAAGGTTCCGATCGTGTTTGACCCGGTGATGGTTTCCACGAGCGGACATCATCTGATCAAAAACGATACGATCCGATCGATCAAAGAAAAGCTGATCCCGTTTTCAGATCTTATTACACCAAACATGGATGAAGCTGCGCTTCTCGCAGAAATGCCCGTACATGATGTCGAAGATATGATTGCGGCAAATTCAGTTATTCGTGAGTTCGGTTGCAGGAATATCCTGTTAAAAGGTGGTCATCAGGCATCTTCTCTGATAACCTCCCTGTTTATCGATGCTCAGAATAAAATTCATCGTTTTGAAACAGAAAAATTTGACACCAACAATACCCATGGATCGGGTTGCACTTTATCCTCTGCGATAGCGGCCTTTATCGCAATGGGCAAATCACTGCCGGATGCGGTTGCACTTGGGCAGGACTATGTTTTCAAAGCCATTGAATCAGGCAAAGATGTAGTGACGGGCAAAGGCAATGGTCCGTTAAATCATTTTTTCAATCCACAACCACTAATTAAAAATGAACTGGTCAAACAAAGCATGGAACAGTATTGAAGAGCTTTATGCATCAATACTGAAGATGCCGTTTATAGTTGAGTTATCTGATGGTACTCTTCCAAAAGAGAAATTTTGTTTTTACATGGCGCAGGATGCCATTTATCTTGAACATTTTGGAAGAACGCTTGCACTGATAGGTACAAAGTCTCCTGATCTCAAACACGCATTGAGCTTTATCAGCTTTGCACAATCGACCTTTATCGTTGAAAGTGCTTTGCATGAATCTTATTTTAAGGATTTTGGAATCACCGGTCGTGGTGTTGCAGAACCAGCCTGTCATCATTACTCACATTTCCTGCGAAGTACAGCAGCCATTGAACCCGTCGAAGTAGCTATGGCGGCGGTTTTACCTTGTTTCTGGATTTATCGGAAAGTTGGAGGGTACATCTTCAAAAACCATCGCATTGAAGGAAATCCTTATGAAAAATGGATAGCTACATACAGCAGTGACGAATTTGCGAGATCAGTAAATAGTGCCATCGCAATTTGTGATACCGTTGCTTCGGAAGAAATGGAAGCGCAAATGACTGAAGCCTTTGTTACCTCTTCCAGGCTGGAATTTGAATTCTGGGAAGCCGCTTATAAGTTAAGAAGGTGGGATTGATCAAATCCCACCTTTTACAGATCAATAGTCTGTAGATTTTGTTGTGATCTCTGCTTTTGTGAATTCGTTGTTCAACAGTTCAATCTTTTTCAAAGCTCTTTCATAAGCATCTGTTCCAAGCAAAAGATAAACGGGTGGTTCAGCATTTTCAGCCAGGTCAATCATAGCTCTGGCTGCCCTATCAGGATCACCTTTCTGATGGCCACTGTTTTCGCTGAAACGTCCATGTGTAGCACGAATACCCGCGTAGGCCTCAAGCTGTTTACCTGCAAATACCACTGAGTCAGGATTGTTGAAGTTTGTGCGGAACCCTCCTGGTGCAACCACTGTCGCTTTTATGCCAAATGGTTTTACATCCTCTGCCAACACTTCGGTTAAACCAATTACTGCATGTTTTGCTGCGCCGTATACTGACCAACCCAGGCCGGGAGCAATGCCTGCAATTGATGAGATATTGATAATATGACCCGATCCCTGCGCTCTCATCACCGGCAATACATGACGGATCACGTTGATGGTTCCAAACACATTGATATCAAAACTCTCGCGCACCTCTTTATCATTTAATTCTTCTATACTGCCGCCAATGCCGTAGCCCGCATTGTTTACAGCCACATCTACCCTTCCAAATTTCTCTTTTGTTTGTTCAATTGCTTTTCTTACACTTTCATCATTTGCGAGATCAACCTCCAGCGGTAAAAAATCCTCGACATCAGTGTCAACAGCCTTTTTGAGACTATCGGTAGTTCTTGAAGTTACTGCTACTTTATAACCTTCGGTCAACAATTGTTTCACGAGACTAAGTCCGAGTCCTTTTGAAGCGCCGGTTACGAACCAAACTTTATTCTTTTTCATGTCTTCTGTTTGAGATCTCAAAGTTCAAAAATTATGCGCGATTACAATATCCCATATCAAACAAATGCTTGTAAAATTCAAACCATTAATTAACCTGTCCACCAGGTTTTTTTGATAGCATAACCCTTGCGCGGCTCAAAGCTTCGCGACTTGTGAATAGATATCTTGCAAGGTTAGTCAATGATATTTTTTGTATGATCGAGGGCCGGTGACGAATAAGGAAACGATAGCGTTCAAGCGGACTTTTCAATGAAAGTATATATTGATGTTCTGCCTGTTCATCCATGATCTCCTGATACACTTTTATGTTTACATGCAGTATGCTGCTGTGAAGATGGTACAGCGGACGAACCTTGTTGATATTAAATCGTAATATCACAGAATCTTGCATCGCGGTAATGTTGAGGTACGATGGTTTACCTCTGTTGTAGCTTTGGCAATCAGTCAGAAAATCATCACCCTTTTGAATATGCCGCACCACTGCAAACTGATCAGGTAGTTCCCATTCTTCCGCTGATACCTGGGGATATTTTTCCGAAAGCCTTTGAATGAATTCAGATGGTTTTCCATCATGGGCGCATGCCCGCAGGCTTCAATCACAACTGCTGTAGCATCCGGGATGCCGGCCTGGAATTCTGCCACATCATGTACCGGGGTGATCTGATCTTCCCTGCCCCAGATCAGTAAAGTCGTAGATTTGATATCAGGCAAAAGGTCAGCAACATAATGTCTCTGTGCTGATTTTGCCACACGTAACACACCTATACATTTGCCTGTATTCCTCGTAATTTTCAGCACATTGGCAACCAGTTCCTCAGTCGCGATCGCCGGGTCAAAAAAAGTAAAAGCTACACGTTCCCTGATATATCTTCTGAGTTTCTCCTCGGATAACTCAATTGCCCAAACAAGATTTACCTTTGATGCTTATGAAGTTCCTGATCATAGTCCTGACCATTTGCATTTTTCCGCAAATTATATTCAGCCAGAATATTGAACAAAAGATTGCGCTCACGGAAAGGGTAACTGCCGCACCTGATTCAGTGTTTGCCATGTTCAGGAATGCTGGTATGAATCCGGTAGATCATCGGTTAACTACAGCGGAGCTATCGATAGTCAGAGATGCTTTCGATAAACTTCCTGTTGGAATACTCACTGTTCTTAAAAAACATCTTGAGAATATCAGTTTCATGGATAGTATGCCGAACACTGCATTGACATCGCCATTGCTTCCCGATTCCGGCGTCAAAAAATTCAACATAACATTCCGGGCGGGCATTCTTAAAGAAACT
>JBEVNF010000235.1:0-7078 GCA_040508255.1 Flavitalea sp. | reverse complement strand
CTTGTTGTAAAACAGGCAGAAGATCGTAACTCTGGCGGCGGCGGCGGTGGAAACCGTGGCGGTGGTGGAGGCGGCTTCCGTCCAGGTGGAGGCGGCGGTGGCTTCAGACCCGGTGGCGGCGGTGGTGGCGGCTATCGCGGCGGCGGTGGTGGTGGTGGAAACCGCGACAACAACCGTGATCGCAACAGATACTAAACATTACACATTACGATATTTACACCCGGATAGCTTGTTCTGATTAATGGTGAAAATCATTAATAAAACGATGAACAGATATCCGGGTTCCTTATTTTTATACACTTAGATCAACTTACCATGAGCATAAATCAGGTTGCAAGTTTCACCATCGAAAATGTGACCAATACTGATCACCAGGAACTGATACTTCTTTGGGAAGATTCTGTACGAGCTACACATGACTTTCTCACAGATGAGGATATTCAGTTTTATCGGGATCTCATTTTAAATCAGTATTTCGACATCGTTCAGCTGAAATGTGTAAAAGACGAGCAGGGGTCAATCGTTGGATTTCTTGGAACATCAGGTGAAAAAATTGAGATGCTTTTTATCAAACCCGAACTCCGTGGAAAAGGTATTGGCAAGGCATTGCTGCGTTATGCAACTGAGGAATTAAAAATCCGCTATGTTGATGTGAACGAACAGAACCTCCAGGCAGTTGACTTTTACTATGCTTCAGGGTTTGTGCTTGAGAAGCGTTCACCGGTTGATGGTATGGGCAAGCCTTATCCGGTACTCCACCTGCAGAAACCGGTGTAACCCGCGCTGTCGGATATGCTTTACCGATAGATCGTTTGTATTAACTTCGCAACATGTCTATATCATCTATCGAAGAATTGAATGGCATGAAAGCCATCAGTGAAGCTGTTGGCACAACACTTCGCGAAATGCGCGAGTTTGCAAAGCCGGGAATCACAACTTTACAGCTTGATGAATTTGGAAGAAGCGTACTGGAAAGATTCGGCGCTAAATCTGCACCGAAGCTGACCTATGGTTTCCCGGGCTGGACCTGTATCAGCGTGAACCGCGAGGTCGCGCATGGCATTCCATCAAACTGGACGCGACTCGAAGAAGGCGACCTGGTGAATGTAGATGTATCAGCCGAACTCAATGGCTTCTGGTCAGATAATGGCGGTTCATTTGTACTTGGCCAGGACCTGCATAATCACGCACCGCTGGTTGAAGCCTCAAAAGATATTCTCAAAAAAGCGATCGCTTATGTTAAGCCGGGAATGCGCATAGCAGATCTCGGAAAGATGATACAGACAGAAGCAAAAAAGAAAGGATACAAAGTGATCAGAAATCTCGTTGGTCATGGTATCGGAAGAGGTCTTCACGAAGCGCCCAAAGAAATTCCCTGCTATTACGATCGCATGAATTTTAACCGGTTCAAAAAAAATGCTGTCGTCGCGATCGAAACTTTTATCTCAACCGGGGCATCATACGCTTACGATAAAGGTGACGGCTGGACCTTCATTACAACAGACGGAAGCTATGTTGCACAACATGAACATACACTGGTAATAAAGGAGGATGAAACCATCATTCTGACCGAGAGTAACGGGATCTGGAACTAAGTACGGACCCATTCCTTGAGCCATTGTGTTTGCCATTTTCAACAACCGGTTTGCCATTCACAAACACATACTGAAACCCGCTTGAATAATGATGCGGATCCTGGTAAGTAGAATTATCTTTCACAGTAGCAGGATCAAATACAACAATATCAGCAGCCATACCCGTGCGTAAAAGTCCCCGGTCGCTCAACTGAAACTTTTGTGCAGGCAATGAGGTCATACGCCTTATTGCTTCTTCAAGTGACAGGATATTTTTACCCCTTACATAAACAGATAACACGCGCGCATTTGTACCATAGCCTCTTGGATGTGGTTTGCCCTGACCGTATTCACGAATGCTGGCATCAGATGCAAACATATTGAACGGATATCTCATGATCGCTTCCACATCAACATCGCTCATACCATGAAACACCATACCCGCACCTCCGTTTAACAATAGCTCTATTGCTGTTTCAACCTCCGCTGCAGCCTTATGCTTTTTGCCTTTGATAAGATTGATCTCTTCTATTGATTTCCCGTTTAAAGTTGTGTCTGCCTTGTAATAGGCAACCACCGCATAACTGAAATGCCTGAGCTTTCTTTTTTTGAGATTGGCGAGCATATGATCTTCCACAACCTGTTTTTCAGCTTTCCTGTTTAATCTTGACTTTATCGAATCAGCTCCATCAGCAAGAATCTCTGCAGGAAACATAGAGCTCAACGATGTTGAACTCGCGGTGTAAGGATATTGATCAATCGTAACATCAAGTCCTTCCTTTCTTGCATTGATGATCATTGGAACTGTTTCAGAAGATCTGCCCCAATTGCCCTGCCCGCTTAATTTAAAATGCGAGATCTCTACCGGGATCTTTGCTTCACGTCCGATATTAATGGCCTCGTTGATTGCAAATACAACGCTGTCTCCTTCATCTCTCATATGAGATGCGTAAACTCCATTAAACGATGAAGCAACTCTTGCAAGTCTCACCACTTCATCGGTTTTTGAGTAAGTTCCGGGAATATAGATCAGGCCGGTACTGAGACCCACAGCACCGTCAAGCATTGCTTTTTCAACCAATGCTTCCATCCGTTTCATTTCGCTTTCATCAGGATCTCTGTTTGCTGTACCAAGTATGGCCTTCCTTACATCATTGTGGCCAACAAGTGTGGCAACGTTTATGGACAACCGAAGACTATCAATAAATTTCAGGTAAGTAGCTATGTCAGTTTTTGAAGCACCACAATTCCCGGTAATAACAGAGGTAACACCATCCAGGATAAAATTATCAGCAGTCGGAGTTTTTATCTCATCACCTTCAATATGGGTATGAACGTCTATAAAACCTGGTGCGACTATCAGACCTTTTGCATCTACAATGACCGCTGATCCTGCGTTGATATTTTTTTCAATCCGGGCGATCTTTCCATCCTTCACGGCGACATCACTGTAAAACCATGAATTGCCTGAACCGTCGATTATCTTACCGTTTTTTATAACATAATCGTAGCTGTTTTCCTGTGCAGTTGCAAGAAATGGAAGCAGTAAGAAGAGCCAGCTATATCTCATTTGATTGTCTTTAAAAAAATCAGGCTCTCGGGAACCTGTTCAACAGATCTTGAAGATTCATCTTCTATAAAAAAGTATTTAACTTTTGATTTTTTCGCGACACTTACAATTTCAGCGATGCCAACATCGCCCTTGCCCAACACGATATTCGATTCAACATCTACTTCGCCGGCCTGGTTCCCCGGCGTACCAGGTGCACGATCTTTCAGATGCAACAATGGAAATCGTTTAGGGTATTTTTTGAACAATGCTACCGGATCCTGCCCGGGATGTTTTACCCAAAACACATCCATTTCAAAATTGCAGAAATCAGGGTTGATGTTCTTTACCATGTAATCGAAGAGGGTGCCGCTTTCATGAGGTCTGAACTCATAACCATGGGGATGATAGCATAGCGAAAGACCATTTTCTTTCAAAAGTTTTCCTGCGGTGTTGAATACACCAACTGCCTTCGCTGCATCATCAATGGTAAAGGTTGTGTCTTTGTGAGGGATCCAGAAACACACGATGTACTTCGCACCAAAATATTTTGCATCGGCAATAAATTGTGCCGGATCATTTGCGAGTTTGTCAAAGTCTGCACCCCAGCTTACGATGGAGAGACCGTTTTCATCAAGCAATTTTTTATACTGATCTCTCGGGAGGCCATAGGTGCCACCGCCTTCGAGTTTTGTGATGCCCATATCACGGATCAGCTTTAATGTTCCGGGGAGATCCTTTGCAAGCTGTGCACGGAAAGTATAAAGCTGAACACCGGTTTCCTGTGCCGGGAGCAGAGAGGGTATAAGCAGCATGGCAAGGATAACAATTCGGGCAAATAATTTTGAAGCAATCATAGCAGAAGATTTTACTATTTCAAATTACGTGATTTTCACTTAGTGGAGCGATGAAAACATCATTGCCGCTTTTGAAAGCTTGTCTTGATTTGCAATCAAATCAGGTTAATATGAAATCAAAGATGTTTCGGAATCTGCGCCTTCTGTTGCGTGCGATGGGATTCAGGGTTCACACAAATGATATACTTCTGCTGGAAAACTGGAGGGATGAGTCATTTAAGAACAAAAACTTCAGCGACGGGATCATTCATACATCGAAGGATGTGGTTTCGCTGAAAAAACCTGCCCCGGTCAAATGTATGAGAGCGTTCTCGGAAAGACCGGGAATAAAAATTGCTGATGAAACTTAGAATAAATCTGCTTCTATGCGCATAAGATCCATCAGCCTTTTTGTAATACCTGTTTTGTTGATAATGTTCGCTTCCTGCACTGCAGAGAAAAAATTGAAAAGAAGGATCACAGGTCAGTGGCGGATTGAATCTTACGAGGAGCAGAACACAAATGGGGAGAGTGGAAAGATCGATAACCCGGGCACTATTGAATTTTTCAGAAATGGAAAAGGAAAGAAAATGATTTCCGGGATTCCATGGCGCAGTACGATAAAAGAAGGCAATGATTTCCGCTGGCAGAACAGTGCCAATACGATTACCCTCTTTGATCAAAACTCGATCTTCGCAAAATCATGGATCATCACCGTCAACAAAAAGTCGAGACAACAATGGCGCTCAACTGATCGTGGAAACGTGCAGACTATCGAACTGAGACGTTAATCTTCTTTTGATCCCTTTTCGCCAACGAACCATTGTTCTTTATTCCTGAATAAAACATTGAAAGTTGTAAGTGAACCATAAATTCTCGTGATATACTGTTGCAGGTTCACTTTGTCTTCGTCGGTGAGTTTTTTGTGAGCATTGATCTGTTGTTCCATTACTCTTACGCGGTCGCGCACCATCACGATCTTATGAAAAAAAGCTTCGATAGGTATTTCTTTCGGCTTCTGTGAATTGTCTTTTGGTTGCAAAACTATGTTTCCGCCATGCCACTTATCACCGAGCGGAACAACCTCAGTAACGTCACCCCACAACCGAAGGATTTTAAGCAGTGATCTTTCAACTTCAGAAGTGGTTTCAACTTCGACACTCACATTTTCAGGGATGATCTCATCCAGCTTTGTGTCGTTTTTATCTATCTCTTTTATGCCATGATTGATGAATGTGATAACATAAACAGCGTATTTGATTCCAACAATAACACCTGGTCCAAATTGAGTATGTTGAAGACGTGTTCCGATCCCGAGGTTGAGCTGATCCATCATGAAAAATTTAGGGTCGCAAAATACTGAATATGAAATAAACGATGAAGCCCGGGTCATTCGTCGTCCTTGCGAAAGTCGCCGATCATCTTCCGGTAACGTTGGTAACGGCCGTAGGAAGTCTTGATATACTGCTGCAATTCGTAATCTGTACTAAATTGTACAAACTCCAGTTCGGGTTTATATTTCACCATAAAGGTGTCCAGTTCACCGCCACGCATACCCGTGAGGCGTACCACAAGTGGGCGGCTGAATCGATGATAAATGAACCGGTCCTCTTCCTCAGCGAGCAATCGTTCCTGGAACGCCAGCATCCGCCTGTTTTTACGGAACTGGAACATACCGATCAGTTCATTGATGTCAAGTCCAACACCTGCACCGCTGCCCGGACTTAACGAAGTTCCCAATGAAGGTTTGCGGAAATTGAATGCTTTCGCATAATCCTCCCTGTTTTGCATAGAGTCGCGCTTATAGCTTGGAGGCATAACACTTACGGGCTTCAGTTCCGTTACATTCACATGAAGCAGGATCTCAAAATTGTAGGTATTGACAATCGAATTGACGGCGTATTTCGGAGTGCCTTTGCCGAGATAGGAGAACCAGAGAGAGTCACCTTCATTCACCAGCAAACTATATCTGCCGGTGGAATCTGTGATAGTGCCTCTGCCTGAAGTACAGAGCACGGTGACGGCTTCCAGCGCCGACCGGCCAGTTATGTCATATACTCTGCCGGATATCCTGATCATTTGCGCATCAGCCTTTTGGGTGATGAACAGCAGAGAGAACAATACCGTAAGAACCAGGAATGTAGATTTTCGGCAATGCAAAAGCTCGGTTTAAGACGTGATATTAATACATGCGCACCAGTTAATTGGCCAACACCACCCATTTTAACTCTTTTTTCAGGCCTCGACCTCTTCATCTGAGTCTTCATCTTCTTCCTCGGCAACCAGATCTTCAATCAAATGTTGTATCACTGTCGGATAGTTCGCGTGCTCAAGACCATGGATCCTTGCGGCCAAAGATTCCGGCGTATCGTTCTCAAATACAGGGCAGGTAACCTGGAGGATCATCTCACCCTCGTCGTATACTTCATTTACATAATGTATACTGATGCCACTTTCCTCTTCGCCGGCTAGTATCACCGCCTGGTGAACATTATTGCCATACATTCCCTTGCCACCATATTTCGGAAGCAGGGCGGGGTGAATATTAATAATGAGAGAAGGATATGCGTTTACCAGCTCCACCGGTACCTTCCAGAGAAAGCCGGCAAGTACGATGAAGTCTATATCGTGTTTTTCAAGTTCCGGCAGGTAGGCGTCACCGCGAAAGAACTGTTCCTTTTCTATAATAAGGGTCGGGATACCATTTTCTTCTGCAATGGTCAGTACGCCGGCACCCGGTTTATTACAAACTATCAACGCGATCTCAGCTATTTCGCTGTTCCTGAAATGTTCAATTATCTTTTTTGCGTTGCTGCCTGCGCCCGACGCAAAAACTGCTATCTGCTTCATTGCGCAAATCTAGGGTCAATTGAGGGAACATGTACGGGTAAACTTGAGGTTGGAAATAATTCAGGTTCCGGCTTGATCCGGAGGAGTATCTGGGTCAACCGGCTTCGGTTTTCGCCCGGTGATCCGGCTCCAGAGTTTCTTCTCATAATTCCAGAAGAAAGGAAATTGTGCAAATGGAAGACTTACGATAAGAATACAAAATGGCCAGATAAAAGTTACAAGGATAACATATACAGCCCAGTATAAAACAGAATTATCGATATGGAACC
>JBEVNF010000234.1:0-3907 GCA_040508255.1 Flavitalea sp. | reverse complement strand
CATCGAAGCCGCGATAAAGGAATTCAGATCAAAAGTCAAGGATCCTGAGCTAGGCTGGTTGTTCGAAAACTGTTTCCCGAATACACTCGATACAACTGTAACATTCACCCAAAAAGATGGCAAGCCAGACACTTATGTGATCACCGGTGATATCGACGCGATGTGGTTGCGTGATAGCAGTGCACAGGTTTGGCCATATTTTGCATTTATTAAAGAAGATCCAAAACTAAAACAGCTTATTGCCGGTGTGATCAATCACCAGGTGAAATGTATTCTGAAGGATCCCTACGCCAATGCCTTCTACAATGATCCAAACAAGAAAGGCGAATGGTACTCTGATGTTACAAAAATGCAACCTGGTATACATGAACGCAAATGGGAAATTGATTCATTGTGTTATCCTATCAGGCTTGCATACAACTATTACAAACTCACCGGAGATAAATCGCCTTTTGATGCGCAATGGTTAAAGTCGGTCGAACTTACTTTACAAACCTTTAAGGAGCAACAACGCAAGGATGGGGACGGTCCATATTCCTTCCAACGTAAAACATCATGGGCCACGGATGGTGTTCCGATGAATGGTTATGGTTATCCGGTGAAACCTGTTGGACTGATCTGCTCTTCTTTCCGTCCAAGCGATGATGCAACAGTTTATTCATTCCTGGTTCCTTCCAACTTCTTTGCCGTTGTAAGTCTTAACCAGGCTTCTGAAATGGTGGCTGCAATTTCCGGTAAAGATGCTTTATCGAAGGAGTTGAAGACGCTTGCCGATGAGGTTGCAGCAGCATTAAAAGAACATGCGGTCATTGATCATCCATCATACGGAAAGATCTATGCATATGAAGTAAATGGCTTTGGAAGCTTCAATCTTATGGATGATGCAAACGTTCCAAGCCTTTTGAGTCTTCCATATCTCGGAGCTATAAAAGCTGACGATCCGATCTACCAGAATACCAGGAAGATGTTATGGTCACTGAACAACCCGTTCTTTTTTAAAGGATCTGCTGGTGAAGGTATTGGCGGACCACATGCCGGTAAGGATATGATCTGGCCAATGAGCATCACCATGTACGGACTTACAAGTCTTAGTGATGATGAGATTCGCGCATCTGTTAAACAATTGAAGTCAACACATGGTAAAACCGGTTTCATGCATGAATCATTCAATAAGAATGACGCAACCAAATTTACACGCAGTTGGTTTGCCTGGTCGAATACGCTGTTCGGTGAATTTATGTGGGAAGTATATAAGTCAAAACCACAGCTGCTTGCTTAAGCTTCTAACCACCATGTTTTATCCGGGTATATTTCGTTCAATATGATCTTCTCTCCAAATCGCGGTGTGGTGATCTTCAGATGAAGTTCATCCGCCGCGATCTTTACTCTTTTCACAGGCTCCATCCATGAGTGCACACTGAGTGCAAACTTCCCCCAATGCACCGGCAGCAGGTATTTGGCATTCAGATCCTTTGCGGCTTTTGCTGTTTCTTCGGGCATCATATGGATCTGTGGCCACATCTCGTTGTATTGTCCGCATTCAAGTATTGCAAGATCAAATGGCCCGTATTTCTGACCTATCTGTTTAAAGAAATGATCATAACCCGAATCTCCGCCTGCATAGATTGAATAACCCGGATATTGGATCACAAATGATGACCATAAGGTTCTGTTGCGTCTCAACGTTCTTCCGGAAAAATGACGTGCAGGACAAGCGGTGAAGTGTACGTCTTCTAAAGAAAACGATTCCCACCAATCAAGCTCAGTGATAGGCACCCCCGGCACCAGTGTTTCAAGAAATGCTCCGACACCGAGGGAAGTCACGATTGACTTTGTTTTTGATTTCAGGCTTTTGATCGTGTGTGTATCCAGATGATCATAGTGATCATGAGTGATCAGTAACACATCTATCACAGGCATATCATCAACGCCATAAGTGTTTGCACCCGGAAATGCCTTCACCATAAAAGATACCGGTGATGCATGACCGCTGAATACAGGATCAACAAGTATATTTTTACCCCTGTATCGGATCAGGTATGAAGAATGTCCAAACCAAATGATGACAGGATTATCATCATTAATATTTTTTAGATCTGTTTTTATAGAAGGTAGTGGCTTCGAGGGTCTTGAATCGGATGGACGTTTAGCTGCCCTGATTGCCAACTTTGCATAAGAGACATCATCTGCCTTCATGCTGGTGGGCGATATATTTACAAACTCCCCGTTTCTGAATTGTTTCGAATTTACAATCCTTTGTGTTCTTGTCTTTGTATTGGTATCGGACATGGATCAGTTTATTTCTGAATAAAGATGTAACTTATGTATTCTATAAAACAATTGCCATGAAAATCTTTCCGGCTTTCGCATCGATACTGCTTGCATGTATTATCACTTTCTCAATTGCTTCAGCTCAATCAAACAATTTCAAATCAGATCGTCATCGACCTCAATATCATTTTTCACCGAATGAACATTGGATGAATGATCCCAATGGCATGGTGTATTACAATGGAACTTACCATTTGTTCTTTCAGCATTATCCTGAAAAAACGATCTGGGGTCCGATGCACTGGGGACATGCAACAAGCCGTGATCTTGTAAACTGGACGCAACAGCCGATCGCTTTGTTTCCTGATTCACTTGGCTGGATCTTTTCAGGCAGTGCTGTGATCGATTATAAAAATACATCAGGCTTTGGAAAGGATAACAAGCCAGCAATGGTTGCAATATTCACACATCACAATGATTCGCTGGAAAAGCTTGGTGGAAATAATCACCAGTACCAGAGTCTTGCATACAGCAACGATGAGGGTAAAACCTGGACGAAATATGAAGGTAATCCCGTTCTGAAAAATCCCGGTATTCAGGACTTTCGTGATCCAAAAGTTTTCTGGTATGAAAAAGGAAATAAATGGATCATGACGCTTGCAACCAAAGATCGTATTACATTTTATTCATCACCTGATCTGAAAACCTGGGAAAAGGAATCCGATGTTGGCGCCGGGTTCGGCGGTCATGGCGGTGTTTGGGAATGTCCGGATCTGATTGAGATGAAATATGGTGTCACTTCAAAATGGGTGTTGCTTGTAAGTATCAATCCTGGTGGTCCCAACGGTGGTTCGGTTACACAATACTTTGTTGGTGATTTTGATGGTAAGAATTTTACACCAGATGATACGCTTACAAGATGGATGGATTATGGGCCTGATAATTATGCGGGCGTTACCTGGTCAAATACTGGCAGTCGTAAAATACTGATCGGATGGATGAGTAACTGGCTCTATGCAAACAAGGTTCCTACGGAACGCTGGAGAAGCGCCATGACAATACCAAGACAGTTATCTCTTGAACGTGTTAATGGAAAACCAGCACTCACTCAAAGACCGGTAGGAGAACTTGCAAAACTTGAAAGAAAGAGATCTTCGCTTACCGCATTTACAGTCAATAGAAAATTTGACTTGCCATCATCAATAAAAAAAGGGCTCAACAAAATTGTGATCAATACAGATAATTCAAAATCATTCTCATTTGTACTTTCCAACACGCGTGAGCAGAAGGTGATAGTTGGTTATGATAAGGCAAAGGATGAGTTCTATATTGACCGTACATTTTCAGGCCCCCGCGGATTCAGCGATGAATTTTTTTCACGTGCAGTTGCTCCCAGGTTGGCAAAGACAAGAATGATGACTATGACATTATTTACTGATCAGGCATCAGTTGAATTATTTGCCGATGATGGTAGTACGGTAATGACCGCCGTTTACTTTCCCGATGAAGTATTTAAAAATATAACGCTTGAAGGGGATGGTTTAAAGGTAAGAGGCTTAACTGTTGTCGAGTATTAATAAATACCACCGCTTACGTTATCCCGCGTAAGCGGTGGTATTTATAATTTTACAACAAT
>JBEVNF010000196.1:0-3714 GCA_040508255.1 Flavitalea sp. | reverse complement strand
AATCTGAGTTATGAACATAATTCAATGAATGGATTAGGAGGGTTTCCTTACTCTTTCACAGCTACCATGGCTCAGGCAAGAAATGCGATTGTGGATAGTATGACCATCGATGTGTCAGGCATAAGATCAGTGTACAAAGTTAATCTCGACGGATACCGTTTTATGAATATAAGGGGTTCGGTTAATAAAGCTTTCAAAGCTGGTGCAAACCGAATTCAGTTCACACTAAATGGTTCCGCTTTTGTTATGAGGACCCCAGGTTTTATAAATGCCCGGCAGATCATCGCCAATAATACCAATATAACGGGTGAATTGCAAAGCAGCTGGGCATTGAAAAGTTTCTTAACACTCAGAGCCGATAATGAATTGAGAATATATTCTTCATCTCAGAAAGGCACAAACGAAAGTTTTTTTCGGAGTACAGAATTCATTAATAGGATTGTTGCGGGTGCGCAACTTACCCGCAAGCTTTTTGTAAAGAACATTTTTTCGTTTACAAATCTTCGTAGCCAAAACCTTCCTTCCTCCAATTTTGTACTATGGCATATGTTTGCGGGTTATCGGTTCCTGAAGGCTGATAATCTTGAATTACAATTTTCAGCTCTTGATATTTTCCGTAAGAATCGTGGTGTAATAAACTCAGGTGATAGCCGCACCATAACAATAGGTCGAACTAATGTGTTACAACAGTACTTTACTATTGGTGTTTCTTATTTTCCGAGAAAGTTTGGAAAGGGGGATTGACCGGTGCCTAAATGTTTGCGTCTGATCATTTCGTTATGTTCTGTAGCATTTTTTCTTTGAGAGCGACAACCCTAACCCCCGTACCTTCATAACGACTCTTTGACTGAAGAATATGAAAATTGACAAATTGTCTGAATTAAACCAAACCTGTAAAGACGTTTTATTCGGTGTTGCCGTTGGCGATGCGCTTGGTGTACCGGTGGAGTTTTTAGATCGTGCTTATCTTAAAGCTAACCCGGTTAGTGATATGATCGGTTATGGAACTCATCAGGTTCCGGCAGGTACTTTTTCGGATGACAGTTCAATGAGCTTTTGTTTGGCTGAGGCTCTCACCAGCGAATTGTAATGGAGTTGCCGATCAATAAAAGATTCGAAACCATTCGCTCAGTTTCATCTCTTACACATGCGCATGTTCGCTCTGTGATAGCCTGTTTCTATTATGTTGAATTTGCGATCAGGTTGATCAAAAAAGCCGACAAGTTTACGGCTTATGCCGATACAGCAGCATTGGTTAAGAACTATCTGAAAGAAGCAAATGTTTCACAACATGAAATTTCAATTTTTGACCGTCTGCTGACTGCTGATATTTCCACGGAAACTGAAGAAACAATTTTCAGCGCTGGTTATGTGTTGCATACGCTTGAAGCAAGCATATGGTGTTTACTAACGAGCGATAATTATAGCGAAGCTGTATTGAAGGCGGTAAATCTTGGTCAGGACACTGATACCACAGCCGCGGTCACTGGCGGTCTTGCTGCATTAGCTTTTGGATTTGACAATATACCAACCAAATGGATTCAAATGTTAGCCCGAAAAGATGATATTGCCGATCTTGCTGATCGGCTTTCGTCGGGGTTTTCCTGACTTAATTACAATGAAGGTTTGTTAAGCCTGGTTTATTTCACAGAACCGGATGAATTCCATTGATTGTTTGTCAAATCGACATCCAGGTCGTATGCATCACCAAGATTTATCCGGGTTATTCGTTTGTTAGTTTTCAAAACAATCTGCACTTCTTTGTTTCCATTTTTCCAGCAACTAAAGTCCCTCGAAATAAATGCTTTGGTTCCATCAGCGTATAAAACCTTCAGGTGAACCGGAACTGCGAGACTTCCGGGACTAGTCACTTTGATTTTGTAACCTGATTGCACCCGGTCAACTTTCGAGATAGCCAGGTCGGGGACATTTGTTTCAAAAAACCAGTTCTTCCAAAACCAGCGGAGGTTTAGCCCGGTAGTGCTTTCGATACTATTAAAAAAGTCAAAAGGGGAGGGGTGTTTTCCTTTCCAGGTATTGATATAAGCCTGGGTTGATTTCAGGAACAACTTATCGCCCAGAAATTCAGAAAGATAGCGATGAGCCAGTGCAGGTTTGAGATCTTTGTTGTAGAACCGGGCCTTGCCATATAGTTGAGGTGTTGGTGTCATTAAGGGTACGTCCTCTGCTATACCAGCGTACTTATTTCCGTCGCTGATGTCATAATCCAATGGTAAGGAATCATCAACCATTGGCGACAGGAAGAATTCCGAAAAGGTGGCCCAGCCTTCATCCATAAAGGAATACCTGGTTTCATTTGTTCCTACGTAGAATGGAAATATGCTATGAAAAACTTCATGTACAGTAAGTTCCAATCGTTCATTGTGTGCTTCAAAAGGCAGGTTGTTAACCATCATCGGATACTCCATAGCATCCAGTCCGTCAAATACGGTCTGATGCGAAAAAGGGAAAGGTATTTTTGGGAAGTAATGACTGATAAGTTCAACAGTTTTTGCAGTGTAAACAGCAACTTTACTGTAAGCAATATGTTCCGGATCATAAACTGCATCTACCCGTGTGCGGCGGTTTTCCGATGAATCCACTAAAACGCTTCTCGCCTGCCAAACATAATGGTTACTTAACGCGAAGGCAAAATCGGTAACATTCGTGGCTTCAAATAACCAGGTGTTTGTTGTATTGGGGAGCATCACATTTCCGTTTCGGATATCCGTTTGCGTTATAATATCAATTATCTCGTCTTTTTGTTCCGCATCTGTTATCCTGGCTACTATCTCCTTTTTAAATATATCATCAGCATTCTTAAGGTCGCCCGTTGCCCATACCTGGTAGGCTGCAGGCACCGAGACCGAGACACGGAAATTATCGAAATCATTGTAAAACTCTTCCTTTCCTGCATAAGGGTATTCATTCCAGCCGTCGATATCATCGTACACTGCTATCCTTGGGAAAAAATATGCAATAAAAAAAGAACCCGAATCAATCTGGCCGGTTCTTACAAATGAACCTTTGTTCAATCTGTAATCATATTCTACTTCAATATGGAAGTGTCTGCCAGGCAAGATGGTTACTCCTGAAATATACATATTTGTGCCGCGGATTTTCCGGTTGGATTTGTCATGTTGCTTCCCTTCAGTTTTAATGTCAATAATATTTACACCATCACCCAGGTCCTCTGCTGCCAGTGGCATATTTCGCACCGCATCTGTTTTGTATAAGTTTGGATATAGTTTGAACACGATCGATTTCAAGGTATCAGGGCTGTTGTTGGTATAGTGGATGTCTGCCTTACCCTTCAACTTTCTTGTGCCAGGTTCGAAGTCCACGGCGATATTGTAATCAGCAGTATTTTGCCAGTAATTCTTTCCCGGAGTTCCATTTTTATTGCGGGTGTTTTTTTGAATGGCGCGCTCAACGGTTCGCAAAACAGGAAATTCCTGTGCTTGTGATGCATAACTATGAAAAAATGCTATCGCGAAAATCATTATAGTTATCACAAGGTCGATGCGACATTTTGTATGGAACATTGATATGTTGGTTTTTTGGGTCGCTCAAATTACAACCAATGTATATGTTCTTAACTAGCTCCCATGAATTTAACAATTTATGATATGGTTGTATTTTCAGGGTGTCACTTGATAAGGGTTATGATGCCTTTGTAATGCTGCTTTGTTCCGTTAACCTGGATCAAACAAT
>JBEVNF010000195.1:0-22491 GCA_040508255.1 Flavitalea sp. | reverse complement strand
ATTGTTTGATCCGGTTCATACATAAACATCGTCAGTTCAATCAGTATTGCACCTGGATGTGATTTCACAAAAAGTAGTTTTGCGGGCAAATACATAATTGATGAAATCTTATCATTATATACTCGTTATTCTGCTTGCCTTTATTCAATCATTGTTGGGTCCTTTGATCGCACAGGACTCTGTAAAAGCATATTCAAAATTTGATTTTGTTGCAGGTGAACAAATTATCTACCATGAAGATTTTTCAGGCAATGAAAAAGGCGAATTACCTGCAGGTTGGAACACGGGCGGCAAGGGCGAGCTGGTTACAGTCGAAAATGCAACCGGTAACTGGCTGAGATTATACCAGGATGCAACCTACCTCAGCTCAAATGCTAAAGCGTTTACAAAGAACTTTACGATTGAATTTGATCTGTTACTTGATATCAGAAGCAGAACCTACAGTTATCCGAATTTTACTTTTGGGTTTCTATCAACAAACAACGAGCCCTCCAACGGAAATAAGTTTGTGCGTGATTATGAAACCTACAGTTCTGTGCAATGTGAGCTTGCATTGTCTTCAGATGGCAATACAAGAGTGAGTGTTGCATCTGCATTAAACCGCAGCGAGTATTTCAATTCAGAGGGGCAGAATCTTGCCTCCCTTGAAAATTATTACAATAAGATAACCCATGTTTCAATTCAGGTGCAGGGGACGCGCACAAGGATCTGGTTCAACGGCGAGAAAAAGTTTGATCTCCCCATGGCTGCGCCTGGTGATTATATGTTCAACAATGTTTTCTTCAGGGTCTACACTTCAAGTTATAAAGACGATGAAATTGGTTTCTATATAAATAATCTGCGTGTTGCTGCTGGCAAAGCAGATAACAGGAATCAGTTGATGACAACCGGAAAATTCTCAACCACCGGAATTTTGTTTGATGTGAAAAGTGCGGTGATAAAACCGGAGTCATACGGTACCATTGCTGAAATTGCAAAGATTTTTAAAGACAACCCTGAATTAAAAGCAAATATCATTGGTCATACAGATAGCGATGGTGATAATGGGTTCAATCTTCAGTTATCATTGAAACGCGCTGAAGCAGTCAAAAACAAACTCAAAGAGTTTGGGGTTGCTGACGCAAATCTTGTTGTTGAAGGAAAGGGTGAAACTCTGCCCGTTGGTGATAATGGGAGTAAAGAGGGCAGGGCGATGAACAGGCGGGTTGAGTTTGTGAGGTTGTGAGACCAATGCTAGAACAAGCTCATCTGACTACCCGGTCTCCTGAACTGCGAATTATCCAATTCCCATCTTTCAGCATGCAGTCCATATAAATTTCCATACTTACGATATTGCTGTGCAACAAGCTCAGCAATATTTCCCTCGCCACGCATCCGCACACCCCATCTGCTATCACTAACTTTTCCATCATGACTTTGCTCGATCATGTGCCAGACTTTATCGGCGCGATCCGGGAAATTCTTATACAACCAATCATGGAACAGTAATTTGATTGCACCATTCAGCCTTATATAAGTGTATGCGGAAAAAGTTGCACCCGCTTCACTGGCTGCCTTCATGATCCTTTGCATTTCATGTTCGTTGAGACCAGGTATCATTGGTCCCAGCATCACACCACATCTTACACCCGCATCACTAAGTTCTTTGATCACACGCAATCTTTGCTTGCCGGTGGTGGTGCGTGGTTCCATCACGCGCCGGAGATCTTCATCAAGAGAAGTGATGGAAAGCAATACAGAGATCAATTGCTTTTTAGCCATACGGGCGAGGATATCCTTATCACGCAGCATACCCGCGTTCTTGGTGATCATTCCAACCGGTTGGTTAAACTCCTCACACACTTCAAGCAATTGCCTCGTGAGCCTGTATTTCTGCTCGGCTGGCTGATAGCAATCTGTGTTGCCGCTGATTGAAATAGGATAACATTCCCATTTGGGGTTCATTAGGAATTTGCGCAGTAATTGCGGAGCATTCATTTTTACCACAATCTTCTGTTCAAAGTCGAGCCCTGCACTATAGCCCCAATATTCATGTGAGTTACGCGCATAACAATAAATACAACCGTGTTCACAACCCTGGTAAGGGTTCATGCTGTACATCATGCCTACGTCCGGGCTATCAACCTTGTTGACAATCGACTTGGATTGTTGCTCGATATATTGGGTTGAATGGTTCTTCTCTGTCCAGTCATCAATTCCCTCTACATGCTCCCGCACAGATTCAGTTTTCATGAATCTGTTTTTGGTGTTTATCTGCGCACCTCTCCCTTTCAGGTATGAGGGTACCTCATCCTGGTAATCTTCATTTTCATTCATTGTAAAATTCTTGAGCGCGAAAAATCTAAAACAATTCACCCTGGCGAGTGGATACCGGCAGATTCATAAACTCAAGTCTTTGAGCGATCTGCCATGCCTTTTCACCCTGGCGTCGTTTAAGCAACAACATGTTGTCGGCAATAAAACGCCCTGTAAACTGACGATGAGAATATTCTTTCCAGCCTTCTTCGTATTGCCATGGAGTGAGCTTGCGGGCAACAGCGATGGTTGGTTCATCAAGGAAATGGGGTTTGTTGTCTTTGTTGAGCTTCATCAGTTGCTGAAATGATTTTAGCTCTTTTACAAGATTACGGATTGGCTCTCTTGTTGTTACATCAATATGGATTGAATGTGTAGGTGAACTGATATAATCTTTCAATTCTACTTTGAAAGGGCGCAGACCCATACCTACAACCTTAAGCCTGGCCATCAGCCTCTCTTCCATCATTGCATATTGAGTGAAACCGGCAAGCATTATATGCGTCTTACCTGCGCCGGTGAAATTGGTTTTATAATTTTCAGCAAATTCCTTCCTGATCGTACCGATCTTATTCCGCAACTCTTCCGGCGGATGAAGCACAATCATATACTCGTTGATACGGTATCCTGGAATAGTTTGAATCAGTGACTTCATAAAGTATGGTTTTAACGTAGTTTTTTTGTTGTGTTTTCAGGCGACTTTATTGAACAAATCGTTTCCTGCAGGTAAGAGACCGAAAACCTGGACAGTTTTAGGCTCGCCGAATTCGGCCGACTTTCTCATCAATACAAGCTCTTTGACAGAAAAGGATTCATGAAAAGTCATCTTAGAATACTCACTCACTGCCAGTTCATAAACAGACTGCTTCAGTCCCGACGCGATAGGGATATGCGGCCTGCGAAAAAAGCCTGGTAGAGCAGGGGTGATAAAATCCTTCATGGCTGAAAGCTGCCGGAGAAAGGCATGTATCGGAGCTGCATCCAGCACCCGCATAAATATAGACTGATCAGGAAACCCGCTGTAATTATTTAATGTCAAAGTGAAACCCTGTTCCAGGCTACAGATTTTCTGCAGCCATCTTACCAGCGTTTCCTCCATTCCCTCATTTGCGAAAAAATTGGTTATTGTTATGGCAGGACGGGAATCGACGCCGTTTACATTGCCGTATTCAGCAACGAACCGCTGCCGCTCTTCAAGGATTTTTGCAGAGGTGGACTTATCAGGGAAGGCCACAAGGAGGTATTCGTTGGTTTCAGCACGGGTGTTCATGGGTGATCATTTATTTAGCATAAATATACTAAATATTTTAGTATTTCACCAAATTTACTTTGCTAAACCGGAACGGCAAGAATTACAGAAACATGCTTATTGTCCGCCTGGATGTCAAGTACGGCTTTAAGGCTTTCTGCACGGCGACCAAGATCATTCATTTTTTCAGCATCAAAAAGATCATCTGCAGAACCAAAACTTCCATTGCTCTGGATCTTCAGAGAAAGTGCAGATTTATCAGCATCAACATTTACAAGTATCGGATTACCCGGCGACTTTTTTGCAATACTTCTTAAAGCACGTCGGAAGATCACATAGAATTCATAACGCGCCTTCATATCAAGATTGATATCCCTTACCATTTCATCAACTACCATCTCAACATCTGCGTTATGACGGTGACGCATAGCCGAAACAAATTCATCCATTCTCAGTAATGTTACTTCCATACTGTCGTTGGCCGGATCAATGCTCCAGAACACATCATCCATCACGATGATCATCTTACGACTCTTCTCATTGATCTGATCGATATATTCTTTTGAACACGTGATGTCCTTATCAGCCTTGATCTTCGCCATCTCACTCAGCATACTGATATTATTCAGCGTTGTATCAAGTTCTTTATGAAGATTACCCGCTATCTGTGTTCTTACCTGCTGTAGCTCCATGAACTTTTTGATCCTTTCGCGTTCGAGCCAGAATAGAACGGATGCAACAAGCAATACAAGCGTTGCATAAAACCACCAGGTGCGCCAGAAGGGTGAACGAATTTCTATGTAGATAATGGTTGGCTTCCTGCTGGTTATACCATCTGCATTTTCGGAAACAACAGAAAAGGTATAACTGCCGGGTGGAAGATAACTATACACTGCCTGCGCATGATCATCTGCAAGCTGGCTTTCCGCTTCGAGACCTTCGAGCTGATAATGATAATGCAGCTTCTGTTCCTTCAGGAAGTTCAATGCGCTGAATTCAATCACAATTGAATTCTGATCATAAGGAAGATTGATCTGTTTCAGACGCAGCAGTGAGTCAACAGACACTGACTGATTACCGATCCTGAAATCAGTGATTTGTACATCAGGTGGCACCTTCGATTGAACCATTCGCATAGGATCAAACACAAGAAAGTTCTCGTTATTTGAAAACACAAGACGGCCATCGGCGAGTTTATGCGCATCGCCCGGACTGAATGCATCTGCAACAATACCATCACGCCTGTCATAAGTTGTAAAGGTTCCGATATCTATATTGAAGCGACAAATGCCATTCACAGATCCAAGCCAGAATATGCCATTGTCATCACGCACCATGCAGGTAATATTATTATTTGGCAGACCAGCTTCTTTTGAAATATGCACTACTTTCCTCGTGTGGATATTGATCATGTCCAGAGCGCCTGCTGACACGAGCAATACGCTATCATTTCGTTGTGAAATATCAGTAACTACATTGCTCCATAAAATTTGTCCGTCAATTCCTTCCTTTCGGAAGGTATCTTCAACTTTGTTTGAAATGGGATCAATCTTTAATAGTCCATGACCGAGGGTTGCAACCCATATCATACCATCATCCGCAACAAATAATTTGTGAACGAGACCAGTTTCGGTTACCAGGACATAACCTTTTCTAAAATCATCGTTTGCCAGCTTCCGGTCCCATTTAACGACACGCCCTCCCTGTGTTCCAAACCATAGGTTACCTTCATGATCTTCAACCATAACCCTGACAGTACGAAGTCTGAAGATCTCCATTACTATCATTTCATGTTTGTCACGAACCATATCATACACAAGCAAACCGCCATGCTGCAGGCCCATCCAGACGAGTTTGTTTTTAGAATGCTGAACGATTGTCCAGGTCGTGTATTTATCTTTTACAGAATCAAGATCTTTCGGAAGATCCACCGGCTGAAAATTTTTATCATAAGCATACAAACCAGATCCCCAGCATCCAACCCATACCTGTCCGTTGTTGAGCAGCGTTGCATCCTGTGTGATACCATTGATCATTCCTTTGCCATTTGGACGTACAAGATCATAAGAGTTGAACATCTGAGCTTCCGGATTGAAATAGAAGATTCCATTTGTTGTACTTACCCAGATGTTGTGCTGCTTGTCTTCATACATGCTGTTGATCTTATCAAACCTCGCAGCACGATCGCTTTTGAAATCATTTTTCACCAGATTAAGTGGCTTGCCACCCTGGCCATATTCCATCATGAAGGGCAAACCGTAGATCCATAGTTTACCATTGCGCTGGCGCATGATGCCCAGTATTTCATGGTAGCCGGTATGCAAAACTTCCGCATCAAGATCATGTACACGGCTCTCACCGGTTTTTGTATCGGAATAGAACAGGGTAGGAACTGCGAGTTTTGGGCCCCAGCTTACAATGAGGAAGCGGTTGTACATATCGCTGTATATCGAATACACATGACGTAATTCACCATATTTTTTAATCAATGGTTCATTATCTGCATTGTTACCGCGATAGTTCAGATGTCTTGTCACCGGATCAAAAACTGCAATTCCCGAATCTGCAGAAAGCCAGAACTTCCCTGTCTTTTGATCCTCACAAAGATCTTTTACGCGCCATTTTGGAGGCAAGGGAATATAGGATGGAACATACTCAAATGCATTCCTGAGCTGGCTGTATTTGAAAATACCTACATCGGTCACTGTAACGAGAAGATCACCCGACTTAGTTTCGGTGATGTTTTTGGGCATATAGATTGTCAGGGGTGATTTTGTTTCCAGTGGTACGTTGTAATATTTGAATGTCTGGGGATCAAAAATTCCGATTTTATTATCACTCGTTGCAACCCACAGGCGATTGCCTTTGTCAAGATATACAAACATCGCATTATCATCGGGCAGGCTATTAGGATTGCCGGGTTGCGAGTTGTAGGTGGTGAATTTGTTTCCATCATAACGTTGAAGTCCGTTGGCTGTTGCGAGCCACATATACCCTTTATGATCCTGGATAATATTGCTCACAAAATTGGAAGCAAGTCCCTGGGATGAATTAAATCTTGTATATACAAACTGTCTTGCCTGTGGTGCAGCAACCATTTCAGTACGAACGGCGGGATTGGATACAGAAGGTAACGTTTGCGCAAAATTTTGCTGCAGCAGAACTAGAAATAGCAGGGCGAGAAGGAGCTTTTGCAACAGTCTGGTTTTAACGGGTCAAAATTACTTAAACAGCTGCTTTCTTTGAAACAGTTCATCCTTAATAATGTGCAATTCATACAGTAAAATAGTCTTGTTGGGATAAGAAACCGGCTTTCGTTTCATGTAAATCTTTTGGCACTTCATACATGAGCGGTTTGCCTTTCAGCCGCCTGCCCCTGAAATTTGTAAACAGAAAATAAACCTTTTTTATGAACCACAGGTATAACATTTTTAACCAGGTACACAAGGGGCTGCGTGCCTTGCTTTATGAAACCGCATTGCTGCTCCAGCGCACCGATTTCGCCGATCCGGCCGAACCTGTTTTCTCGTTGAACCAGGCAGAGATGGTGCTGCAATTATTTGACAACCATTCCGCGTCTGAGGATGAATATATTTTCCCGCTGATCAATCTGCATGATACAAATGTGATCGAACAGTTTAAAGTGGATCATAAACAGGACCAGCAACTTTCAGAACAATTGCATGAACTGATACTTGAGTTTTACAGCCTCGTAACTCCCAGGCAAAAGCGTGCAACGGGCGAACGCATCAATACTTTGTTCAACGAATTCCTGATCTTTAACATTGTTCATATGGCCAGGGAAGAGGCATTGCTGAACAAAGTTTTATGGGAGCAGTTCAGTGACCTTGAAATTGCGGGAATCTCAAAAATGATCATTGATAACACAGGCGAAAGACGAATATCACAAATTCAAAAATGGATCATGCGTGGCATTGCAAACGATGAGATCATTCAATGGCTCACGGAAGTGAAAAGCAGTGCTCCTGACTTTATCTTTAATTCGCTTCTTGAAACTGCAGAATCGGAACTATCCGAAACAAGATGGAACAGGATCAGGGAAGCATTGGCCGATGGTGTTATGCTTTAACTACCTGCATTGGTTTGTCGGGCGCAGTCAACTCATCAAAAAGATAACTCACAGGACATTGTTCAAGGATTATTCTCTCAGGAACGTTGTCCTTCTTTTTCCATTTTACAAGCCTGATATTATCGCCTTCTATTTCAATAGCCGTCATATCACCATCATTGAAGCAGCAGCAACCGGTATTGAAATAGGTTGGCTTAACCATTGTTTTCATAAACTTTTTATCGCGGTATTCATGTTGCCTCCAGTCGAGTTCCTTCTTCAGCGTGGCAATTATCTCTGTACTCTGAGATTCTTCAGCCTTCCTGATCTGCTTCATTAATCTTTCGATATGATCAAGCGATGCAAAGACCGGCTTATGAGTATGTCCCGAAATGAATAACGTGTTCTTTTGAGTGGCGGACCATTCATACATCATTATATTATGAGTATCGATCAGCTCAAATGAATCAGAGGTAGTGTTCACACTGATATCGAGAAAACGTTGAATGGGAGTCCAGATCGCGGCAACGAACCACATGCTGAACTTGTTTCCATCGCTCTGCTTATCGCCCTGATGACCATGCGTAAGCAGGATTGAATACTCCTGTTTATTGTAGTTTGTTTTGAGTATGATACCTTCCGGTACACGCAGTTTTTTACCAAATACACCTTTTAGATAAAGCTCGCGTTGAAAGGAGTATTTCCATTCGAGATCATGGTTGCCGAAAGTACGGTAATAGCGATCCTCCTGCAGAAACCTCGCTTCTTCAAGCAAGCTTTTGCGGCTTTTCTCAACTACTTTATCAGGTGTGTTTTCCCAGAGCTCTTCGCAATCGCCGATGTTAATAAGCGTAAAGCCATTCTTATAATAGTGATCAAGCGCCGCATGATAGTTGTCTTCTGCGAGGCGAAAATCATCTGCGGCATCTTTCGCTCCCTTATGCTGATCTGAAACGATAATGTATTTTCCACTGTCGAGATTGAAGTTGACTATCAAACCTGAGTCCTCCTTTCCCGCATGTATATTCTTCACCAACTCATCAAGCGATTCGAAAACATCCTTCTTAACGGGACGTGAAGAAAACTTGTTTGCAAGCCATGTTACTGGTCGCCTGAGCAGCTTCTGAAAAAAAGTACGCATGAAAAATTTTTCTTTTGTAACAGATCTTTCCCGGGAAAGAAAGTTTTAACCGCCTGTAATTTACGAATCAAAATGCAGGGAGTTGAGATTAATCATTCATCTGTAACCGCCTTTGTATGAAACAGAATTCTTATGTAAAAGGATGAATATTAAAATTTCACGGTTTAGGGTATACTAAGCAATATTTACTACCTGAGGGAGTTTATAGAACGCTTTTGAGAAAACCGTTTTAGCAGCGGTATAAGTGTAAATACTGATAACCTATGAGAGCCAGAATTCTACAAGTTCTTTTTGTTTTTTTAAGTATGAATGTTTTTGCGGCGCCGCCGGCAGTGAGTTCTTTTATGCCTGTTTCAGCTTCTTCGGGAATGACTGTGCAGATAACAGGTACTGATCTTCTTAATACAACTGCTGTTCGCTTCGGCGGAACGCCTGCTTTAAGTTTTACCATTTTATCTGCTACACGTGTGAATGCTGTGGTTGCACTTGGCTCTTCAGGGGCGGTTGAAGTCACAACAAACGAAGGTGTGGCATCAAGAAATGGCTTTAGCTATGTTCCCACTTCGGGTATCATCACAGATTTTGGTGGTTTCTGGAAAACTTCGGGTGGTGCTGTTAACCCCGTAATGCCGGACAATTCTCATAATCTTCTTTCATTTACCTATAATGATTCTACTTTTTCAACGGGTGTGAATGATGCCTTGCTTACTTCCAATGGCGTGAATTTTTATCCCGGAATTTTCAGGGCGCTTCCTGTGGCTGCGATCGGTGGGAATACTTCAACAGGTTCCTCCATCTTTATAGCGCTCGCCAAAAGAGTTGACGGGAGTTTCAACGTAGGTAATGCTTCAACTGTTGCCCATTATAATGTGATGAAGGCTTTGACCGACGGTATAAATGGTCTTGATCTTGGTACTGGTATCACTAATCTGCCAGCTTCGGCCCAGATGAGTTTCAAAATAGTCAACATAAATGCTGCTGCAATTTCTGACGCAACACCTGATATAATTTTGACGCAGATCGCGTCTCCGAGTATAGGTAATGATGAGTTCAGTTTTATCGATGTGAATGGCAATACAGTCGGTGTGCCGAAAACACAGGATATGACGCTGCTTCCGTCTTTAGGCGAATATCATGTTGACCTTTTTAATCTGACACCTAATGTTGCTTACAACAAAGCGAAGGTCTATAGTTTTGGTAATATGGGTTCAAGAGAGATCCGTGTTACTGCTTTCAGGCTTTCTGATTTTGGTATAACTGCATCAAATGCTTCACAGGTCGTGGCATTGAAGATTGCGCCAAGCAGTAACAGCGATTACGCGTTTATCGGCTACAACGCAAACTCGATCAACCTCCCGCCAAACGTTGCAAGAAATGATGCAGGAACCGCAGAAACAATCTGTGCCGGCGGAACAGGCGTATTGGAAGTAATAGGCTCTGCATCAGGTGGTGGTGCTTTATCTTACTCGTGGGAAGAGATGCCTTCCGGTAGTTCAACCTGGTCAATAGTTACTGCCTCTGCAAAATATTCTGGGGTGAACACAGAGCGTTTAGTGATCAATAATGCGGACAATGGTGCAAGGTACCGCGCACGTATAACCGAAGCCGGTAACGTTAACATAGCTTTGAGTCCTTTGTTTACAATTACGGTTGCGGCACCGGCGCCTCCAACCAGTGCTTCGGTAACCGGAGGTTCAACGGTTTGTCTGAATACACCAGTTCAGCTTACTTCAACAGTGAATGGCGGTTCTACAAGATTTTACCAATGGCAAAAAAATATTTCAGGAACCTTCCAGGATATCGATGGTGCAAATCTTTCGAGTTATTCACCTGAGGTAAATCAGACAGGCACTTCAACATACCGCGTACTCGTTACAGGCGCAAGCGGATGTCCAGGTGGTGCTACCTCCAACAATTCAAACGTAGTGGTAACAGGAATTTCATCTGTTACTCCGGCAGAGGTTTGTGTTGGGGCGCCCGTTACACTTGCAGCTACAGCAACATCGGGTACCATCGACTGGTTCGCAAATGATGCCGGAGGTACTGCTCTTGCGACAGCTGACAATTATAGTCCTTCAGGGCTGTCAGCCTCGAGAACATATTATGTTGCCTCCTCAGGATGCGCTGCAGCAACAGTATTGCGTGTTCCTGTACCAGCAACTGTGCATTCAACTACCGTTGGTGGTAATATTGCAGGAGGCGGAGAAGTTGCTCCCGGTAATAACAGTTCTACCCTGACGCTGAATAGTTTTAATGGCAGTGTTTTGAAATGGCAGTCATCTACAGATAACTTCAATGCAAGCATTACTGATATAGCAAATGCAACACCTTCACTGACCGTAACAAATCTGAATGAAGATCACCAGTTTCGTGCGCTGGTCCGCAACGGAACCTGTGCTTCCACCTATTCAAATGCAGGTTCAGTCACCATGTATGTAACCTTGTCATTTAATGAAAGAAGTGTACGTGTTAACTCAGAGAATAACGGCGTTGTGATTCGCTGGTCAGTATCAAACAGTGTTGGTGTAAAGCATTATGAGGTCGAAAGATCTGCTGACGGTACAAACTTTAATGTCGTTGCCAAGACTTCAGTTTCGGGCAATAACGATTACCAGGCAACAGATAAACTTCCACTTGAAAATATCTCATTTTATCGTGTAAAAGAAGTAAATGTTGATGGTAAGGTTGTTTATACAGAAACTGTTCGTTTTGTGAACAGCGGATCAAAAGCATCATTCAATATATACCCAAATCCTGTTGCTGATCACCAGGCTAATATTTCACTGAATGGCTACACAGCGGGTAGCTATACTTTCAGACTGATATCTGCGACCGGTCAGGTTGTTCTGGAAAAAAACCTTCAGTACAGTGGTGGCGCTGTCAGGCAGACATTGCAGCTACCGAAGCAAATTGTTCCGGGAAAATATACTGCACAGATTTCAGGAAAGACTGGTGTACAGAATTTTTCAGTGGTCGTGTTGTAATCTTTGGCAGTTGTTTTGAAGTAGCCTCACTCAAAACAACACCACATGAAATATCTTTTAGCAGGATTGATGTCTGTCCTTTTGCCGTGCCTGTTGAATGCACAGGAGATGATACCAGACCGGCCAGATCAGACTGAAGAGGTTCATGTGGTGCCCCGCGGAAGGTTTCAACTTGAAAGTGGTCTTATCATAAATGGTTTTGATTCCGGCAGAAGTGCGGTTATCAATCGTTCAATATTAAGATATGGCTTATCGAAAAGAGTAGAGATAGGGTTGTTGACCGAACAGGGCCGGGATCGCAACAGGTATCTTGACGAGACCGTCCAAAGCTCATACCCGGTTGCGTTAAGGTTGAAAGCGGTGTTACTCCAAAAACATAGCTGGTTGCCGGATATCACACTAGTAGGGTACGGGCAAATCCCTGTCGCAAAAAATGACGAGGGACAAAAAGCTAAACCCTCCGGAAGTGTACTGGTGGCATTTCTGAATGAGATCGGCAAGAAATGGAAGCTTGATTATACGGCAGGGTTTCAACAGGAGGCATTCGGCCCAAAATTCGGCTGGCAGGTTTTTACTTCTTTACATTATGAGATCTCAGAAAAGACAGAATGTTTCGCCGGGAGTTACTCCCAGTTTCAGCGCGATGAACATCCGTTTCATAACCTGAATGTTGGTATCGCATACTATTTGCTGGAAACATTGCAGGTAGATATCGCCGCTGGTCACAGTATCAACCGGGAAGATGGTAACGGCTTTGTGACCGTTGGCTTTGCCTGGTTATTGTGACCTTATTTTGCTCCGCTTCCGTTTGACAAGGTAATGACGAGCGCTCCACAGATCATTAAGCCCGCACCACAAAGTATCTTCCAGTTTAACTGCTCTTTTAAAAAAAGAACAGCGAGTATAATAGCAAATACAAGAGATAATCGTTCGATTGATGAAACCAGTGCAGCATCGCCAAGCTTCAGTGCATTAAATTGAAACAAAGATGACAGCGTGGTAAGTACTCCGGCACAGATCAGAAATTTCCATGAACCCTGATCGATCTTTGCCATCTCCGGTACTTTCTTCTGGAATAACAGTACCGACCATGAAACGATCAGGATCAGGATTGCCTGTACAGCGAATGCCACTGTTGGATTAACATTTTTGAGACCAGCTTTTGACAACGTAATGGCACACGCAGCACAAAACGCGGCTAGCAGAGAATAAACGATCCACATATGGCTTTTTTAATGTTTGCGGCAAAGGTTGAGCCACGATTGCATATTTCTCTGCATCAAAACCTTTATCTTGACAAGTATTCTTCTGCTGTTATTGAATAAATATTTACAACATGGGGTCCGTTATTTCTGGTTCAGGCTGTTATATTCCTCCGATTGTAGATAATGAGGCGTTTGCAGACAAGCAGTTTTTTGATACCCGTGGAAGGGCTATTGTGGGCGACACATCTGAGCTTATCAGGAAATTTGAAAAACTGACAGGTATAAGATCAAGAGGGTATGCGCCACCGGAACTGGTTGCTTCTGACCTGGCCATCATTGCCGCCCGGAATGCAATCGCAGACGCGTCTATCAACACTGAATCACTAAACCAGGTAATTGTTGCACATAACTTCGGAAATGTATCTTCTGTTTCCAGCCAGGTTGCTGCTGTACCTACACTCGCAGCACGGGTTAAGCAATCCCTTCAGATCCGCAATCCATCATGCATCGCTTATGATATCCAGTTTGGTTGCGCGGGCTGGATCCAGGCAATGATCCAGGCAGATCTTTTTATCCGTAGTGGCGCAGCTGAGCATTGTCTGGTGATCGGCGCAGATACAGTTAGCCGGGTGGTTGACAAATCGGACCGCGACAGTCTTATCTTCAGCGATGGAGCAGGTGCAGTTATATTGTCGGCCTCGACTGATCAGCATTGTGGTATACTGGCATCCATTTCACAATCATGGACCGCTGAGGAAGCTGATTATATCGACATGGGAAATTCGAATGATCCTTCTGCAGATCCTGTCAGTTTATACCTGAAAATGGAAGGAAGACCTGTCTATGATCTCATCGTAAGAATAGTTCCTGAACTATTGAAGGATTGTATGGTGAAAGCTGAAGTGAAACTGGAAGATGTCAAAAAGATTTTTGTTCACCAGGCAAATGCCGTGATGGATACTGAAATTGTAAGATCGTTTTATAGATTGTTTGGTGTTGATAAGGTCCCTGAATCTTCAATGCCTTCAACTGTAGCTGAATTTGGAAACAGTTCGGTTGCCACGCTGCCAACAATGCTCGACATGGTGAGAAAAGGATCAATACCCGGTCACTCACTGAACACAAACGATGTTATTTTATTTGCATCTTTTGGGGCGGGAATGAGCGTAAATGTGATGTGTTACAAACAACCATAATTCTCCTCCCCGCACGGCTAAAATTATTTCCCAAAATTTTTTATCATCTCCTCAACCGCTTTCTTATTAATTTCATCGGGCGCCTGCGGTAAGGCAAGCTTTGCATATTTCAATGCATTTTTGTTATCGCCATTTGCACTATATCCCCTTGCAAGACCAATTTTTGTTGTAAACTGATCAGGATGTTTTTTGAAGTTGTACTGAAACACACTAAGCGCCTCTTTTGGTTGTTGCTGTGCAACCAATTCACGGGCGTACATATGTAATTCCTGCACAGAAGCAAGAGGCATTGAAGATTCGATTAGTTTCGCGGCTTCCTCATTACGACCAAGCTTACGAAGTATACCCGACTTTGTTGCTTTTGTACTGAAAAGTGATCCTCCTCCGAAATACGGTCCTGAGGCAGTATCTGCCCATAGCAAAGCTTCTTCAAGATTTACGTTTTTGTCAAGGCACCAGCGTGCGGCTTCGTCCCAGCTGTTCCAATAAAAGCCTTTTTCACCCCGAAGACCATTTCTAAACAAAGCAAGCTGATCATTCGTATAATGTGTGTTTACTTTGAAAGGGATTGAAAGTTTTTCCCAGCTTAAAGCGATAGTCGCTGAGGTATCTGTCTGATCGGTGAATTCAAATTTGAGTCTTTCAACTGATTCATTCAGCGTGAGTGTTTTTACCTGCACACGAAGCGCATCTTCTTCCTGTTTATAAAAATAACTTCCCCATGATGTTGCATTCTTTGAAAAAATGATAGTGGAAGTCTGCGCATCATAAGCAATGAAGAAACCGTACTTGCCTGCCGGAAGCGGTTTGCCTTCTATCTCGACATCGTTTGCAAATTCTATGGTAGTACTTTCATTGGCACCTGCTCTCCATGGTGCTGCTTTGCTGCTGCCAAATTGCTGATCAACAAAGCCAGGATGTACAAGCTGTCCCCAGATCTTTCCTTCGCGACCCTTCACTGCCGGGCGGCTGTAGTGTATCGTAACATCAGTGAGACCCACACGTTCCGATACGGTTGCAATCTTATTATTGCCGCTTGGTAGTTGTGAAATAGTCTGCGCGTGCCCACCTGCAGCGAGGCTCATGGCCACGCAGATCATTTGTAATGTTCTTTTCATGAATTGCTGTTTAAGAGAAGCTGAAGTTAGGGATCGTGAAGATGAATGGCAGAAGATTTTGATACCGGTGTGTAAACTAAAAAAGGGCGGTTATTGCAGCGTATGAATGGTTGATTTAGCATTTTCAAAAAACAAAGACTCTGGTTAAACAAAATCTTTGTTTTTCAAAACCCGAAAGATAAGTGACACTGCCCCGTTTTACTGCTTGTCAGGTAAAATGATATGAAACGTGGTCCCAGAACCCACTTTTGATTCAGCATAGAGAACGCCATTATGGTTACCGGCAATGCGACGGCAGAGCGCCAGGCCAATACCCGAGCCCGGATAAATTTCACGACCATGAAGCCTTTTAAATACCTCAAATATCTGTTCGGCAAATTGCGTTTCAAAACCGATCCCATTATCGGTGACCTCGATATCGTAGTAGCTACTGTTCGGCATGATCCGGCGAATATAAGCAGACGCTTCTGAAGAAGAAATCTTCCTGGAGTTGATACTGATAACTGGTGTTACGTCTGATGCAATAAACTTAAGTGAGTTGCTGAGCAGGTTAAAGAATAATTGATTCATCTGTAATCCTACTGCCTGTACCGTGGGCAATTCACCAACGTAAATCTCTGCGCCCTTCTCATGGATAGTTAATTCAAAATCATTGATAACAGCATTTACAATATCAGATAGATTTACCGACTGGTACATACTGTCATTTTTCAGGAGCCTTGAAAAGTTAAGCAGGTCCTGGATCAGTAGTGTCATTCTTTCGGCAGCAGCGCTGATCTTCTTAAGCGTTTTTGCTGAATCTGCTGAGCCGATGTTTTCGCTGGTGAGCCGGCTGGTAAATACCCTGATCTTTCTAAGAGGTTCCTGGAGGTCATGACTGGCTACATAAGCATACTGCGCAAGTTCATCGTTAGAATGAATGAGCTGGCTGTTTGACTCCTCGAGTTCTTCGTTGGTAACCTGGAGTTCTTCTACTGCTGCTGCAAGCTGCTCTGTACGCAACTTCACTTCCTGTTCAAGTGCAAACTGGTGTTTCCGTTGAATAGTCATATCCTGGGTTGTTCCCCTCACGGTAACCGGTATCCCTTCATCATTACAGATTGTTTGTCCCTGCAGGTGAATAATCCGCTGTTGCCCGGTTATAGCATTAATGATCCTGTATTCGATATCTATCTCCCCTTTTGCCCCGTTATTGATTGCCTTTGCAAGCGCCCTGTCAAGTCTTTCCTTGTCTGACGTTTCAATAGATGGCGCTATTCCCGGGTACTGTGCATTCTCATCAATGCCGTACCAATCAGCGAGCCTCGATGAAAATGTTGCGAGCCCATCACCGATGTTATAAGTCCAGGTTCCAAGTTCTGCAAGTTCAATCGCAGATCGCAGCGCGAGTTCTGCATCTTCCAGTCTTTTCTGATCAAGCATATGGTCGGTAACATCGATAGCAATGTCCAGTATCGCATAGACCTCACCGTTAGTGTCGTATACCGGTGAATAGGTGATGTTGTAATAGTTATAGGTCATCACTCCGTTCTGAACGATCTTCACCTGCGAGCCATATGACTGGAACATCTTGCCTGTAGTATAAACATCGTCAAGAATTTTCAGGAATGGCTGTCCTTCAGTAATAAGTTCAGGCATCGCTTCGCGTAAGGGTTTCCCAACAATGTCGGCGCCCTTTCCGACGATATCAATAAAAGTCTGGTTTGGATTTTCAATGATCAGGTCGCGTCCCACAAAAAGCCCGATTCCGGCAGGTGCCGACTGTAAAATTCCACGAAGCTTGGTTTCGCTTGCCTCAAGTTCCTGCCTGCTTTTAACCTGCTCGGTCACATCCACCGCCATATCGAGAATGGCATACACTTCGTTATTTGTGTTGCGCAGCGGCTTGTAAGTGAAATCAAAATAAAAGGTTTGCAGAACACCGTCAACAACCAACTCGGCAGCGGCAGCTTTCTGTTCGTGGGTAACGCCGGTTCTGTATACTTCCTGAAGAATTTCCGGGAAACGCTGGCCGGCCATTTCCGGCATAGCCTCGAGCATGGTTAAACCGATCACCGACCGATCCTTCCCCCAATACTTCAACATTATCTCGTTGGCGAGTTCAACGCGCATTGTTTCCCCTACATACAAGCAGGTTCCCACGGGCGCTTCCTGTATCAAAGAACGGAACTGGGCTTCAGATTCTTCAATCTTCATCCGGGAGAGAACATTCAACGTCACATCTGTTGCAACTACAAGTACTCCGGATACCCGACCGTCCTTATCGCGTCGCGGTTGATAAGCAAGGTCAATATATAATTTCTGTAACGAACCATTTTTCAGGATATCGACCCCTATTTCTTTAGCGACGAAAGGGATTCCGGTTTTTATAACATCTCTTAATAACTGGTCAAAACCCTGGCCTTTCATCTCCGGCAATGCTTCCAGAAGAGGCTTCCCTATTATAGCTTCAGGTCTCCGACCAACCAACTCGCCGTAAAAAGGGTTGGCCATTGTAAACGTCAGATCGTTTTCTGTGATGATAGCGATTCCGACAGGGGATTGTTCGAAATATGAAAGCAGTTCCTTCTGGTTTTCCTCAAGTTGTTTTTGCAACAAAGCTTTTTCTGTGACATCTACAGCCATATCCATGATGCCATAAACCTTTCCTTCTTCATCCAGAAGTGGTTTGTAAGTGAAATCAAAGTAGAAGGTGCCCTTTGTCCCATCTTTCTTTTGAAGAACGGCAGGCGCATTGGTAGCGGTGAAAGTGGTACCGGTTTCATAAACATTCCGGAGAATATCAATAAATGGCTGCCCCTTCAATTCCGGAACACCTTCAACAAGAGGAAGCCCTATTACTGAGTTATCCTTGCCCCACATATCAAGGATCAGTTCATTTGCAACTTCAATTGTAAGATCGGTACCTCTGAAAAAGCAGGTTGCAATCGGAGCTTCCTCGATAAGCGCCCTGAATTTTGATTCACTTGCACGAACAGCTTCGTTTGCTGCATCTTCCAGGGTGAACTGATCATGCACATCTACGACGGTGCCTATCATTCCGAGGTATTTTCCATCTGCATCAAATCTTGGTGATCCTTTATCAATTGTCCAACGATATGAACCATCTTCCTGTTGCAGCCTGTACGTGGCCATAAAGGAAGTGTGTTCACGATTGGCGGTGTCAAACTTCTTACCTACTTCCTCCTGGTCATCGGGGTGCGTAGCCGAGATCCATCCAAAACCAAGTGCACCTTCGCGCGTTTGTCCCGTGATAGCATACCACTGGCGATTCAGGTAGGTACAGGATCCATCCGGTTCGGTCAGCCATAGAACAGCAGGTACGGAATCAGTAAGATTTTTGAAATATTCTTCTTTTGATAAATTGATCTTTTCGAGCTCTTCTGCTTTTTTCAGGCGTGCAACCGTCTGTGTAGTTTCTGTACAGGTACACAACACTCCATCAACGGACCCGTCAATGGGATTTGGCACAGGACTATAACTAAAAGTCCAGTGAACATCTTCATAATGACCGTTGCGATATATCGGGATCAGCTGATCTTCATCCCAGGTTGCTTCATTGCCATTGTATATGCCTTCAATCATAGGACCGATAGTGCTCCAGATATCACTCCAGGCCTCGCGTCCCTTTCTGCCCAAAGAGGTATTGCGTTTTTCGTCACCGCCAAGACTGGGTTGAAATGCATCATTATAAAATTGAATAAGATCAGGGCCCCACCACAGAAACATCGGGAACCTTGCGGCAACCACAGTGGCAACCATGGTTTTTAAATTTAACGGCCAGTTATCAGGGGTGCCGATGCTGGTTTGTGACCAGTCGTAATTGCGGATTAATTCCCCCATGCTACCACCGCCCTTAAGGAAAGCAAATTCGTTGTGATTCACGCTGTTACTCAAAATATTCAGATAAAATTGACCCGCCGCGGGTGAATGCAATATAAATATTAAACTGTCACAGGAATGGTTCAAGTTTCGTACCCTGCGAATGAGCGATAGTGGTCAGTCGCAGTTAATCAACCAACTCTCACAATGGCAGACATTAAAAAAAGGAATGAAAAGCTAATGGGATGGTAACATTCTGGTAACCTCCCCATAACAATTCCGTCATATCACCCGGATACTTTTGCCGCAAATTAACTGTCTATGCACACCAGGCAATTCCTTGCGACATTCCTGTCTTTTTTTGTTTTAAGTCTTTCTGCCTTTGCGCAGAGTGGCATCGTATCCGGTTCCGTTACTGATAGCCTTCAAAACCTTTCGTTACCCGGGGCTTCTTTGAAGCTTACCCCAGGTAACCGCAGCACCATCTCCAATGAATATGGAAAATTTGCATTTCTTGATGTTCCTGCCGGTAAATACACATTGAGTGTAACTTATATAGGTTATAAGATATCTACACGTGAAATTGAAGTGACTGCTTCAAAGGCCACCGCTATTAATGTGGCGATGGAAGATGGTACCGTTATCGGAACTGAAGTGCTTGTACTTGGAGACAGACTTCGGGGCCAGGCAAAAGCAATCAACCAGCAAAAGAATAATCTTAATATCACCAATATCGTTTCTTCTGACCAGGTTGGTCGATTTCCTGATGCAAATATTGGTGATGCGATCAAGCGTATTCCCGGTATCACAATGCAGAACGATCAGGGTGAGGCAAGAAATATCATCGTTCGCGGTATCGCGCCTGAACTGAATTCTGTTACTTTAAACGGTGATCGTATTCCTTCAGCAGAAGGCGATAACCGTCGCGTACAGATGGATCTGATCCCTTCTGATATGATCCAGACAATTGAAGTGAACAAAACACTTACTCCTGATATGGATGCTGATGCAATCGGTGGCTCTGTAAACCTTGTTACGCGTGCCTCTCCGAATGGTCAGCGTATTTCTGCAACGCTTTCAAGTGGTTACAACCCGATCCGTGAAAAGGCTATTTATAATGGCGGACTCGTTTATGGTAACCGTTTTTTCAACAAGAAGCTTGGTGTTGTGATCAGTGGTTCTATCAACAGCAACGATTATGGTTCTGATAACGTTGAAGCTGTATGGAAGAAAGATGATTTCAATAATGTTTATATCGAAGAACAGGATATACGCAAATATGATGTGAAACGTGTTCGTCGCAGTGTATCTGCAGCACTTGATTATAAGATCAATGAAAAGAATCGTCTTACAGCAAATATGATGTATAACTGGCGCGATGATCTTGAAAACCGTTATCGCTGGAGAGCTACGAATATCGAACCTGAATATGATGCTGCTGATAATATTACCGGTTTTACCGGTGATATCAGGCGCGAAACGAAAGGAGGTATCGATAATTCAAGAAATGAAAAAAGAAGACTGGAAGAGCAACGCGTACAGAACTATTCACTGCGTGGTGATCACCTGGTTGGAAATAAAATGAACATTGACTGGTCGGTCGCTTATTCAAAAGCCAGCGAATACCGTCCAAATGAAAGATATATTGAGTATGAAGCTGAGGGTGTTTCGTTCGCACCTGCATTTGGTGATTCACGATATCCGTTGGTCGCTGCGACAACTGCGCCACAAACTTCAGCCTTTGCATTGCGCACCATTTCAGAAAATACTGATAATACATCGGAAGATGAATTGGGAATGAGATTGAATTTCAGAATTCCATTTTCTGTGATCAATGATCAGAAAGGTCGTTTACGTTTTGGTGGTCGTCTTCGTCTTAAATCAAAAGACAGAAACAATAGCTTCAACGAGTACTCACCACTCGGAGCAGGTTTCGATAATCTTTCAGAAGCTTCTACTGTGAACTGGAGCGGTGCAAAATGGAATCCTGATTCAAAATATACCGCGGGTACTTTTGCTTCAAATACATTCCTGGGTCAGCTTGCTCTGAATAACCCTGCCTTATTCGAATCTGAATCAGTTCCTGACGAGTTCCTGAGCCTGAATTATCATGCAAATGAAACCATTGTTGCAGGATATGTTAGATGGGACCAGTCTTTTACAGATAAACTTTCAATGATCCTTGGTGCGCGTGTTGAAAATACTTCTTTGAAGTATACAGGTAATATCATCCAGGATGAAGAAAATCTTGAAGGTTCAAGAGAGATCAAAAACAACTATGTGAATGTTTTGCCCGGCGTTACGTTCCGTTACAATGTGAACAATGATTTCGTAATAAGAGCTGCAGCAACAACTTCGCTTGCAAGACCAAATTATTATAACCTTTCACCATTTGTAAGTACGCTTCTTGATGATACTGAGATCAGCGCAGGTAATCCCGATCTGAAAGCATCCTATGCCTGGAACTTCGATCTGATGGGTGAATATTATTTCAAGAGTGTTGGTTTGCTTTCGGGCGGTGTGTTCTACAAGAATATCAACAACTTCGTTTATACTTTCCGCGATGAAAGCTTTACAACAGCCAAGTTTGATCAGCAATTTCCTGATCTTCCAAACCCCGTACCAGCCAACGAAAACTGGACATTGATCCAGGCTCGTAATGGTGAGCAGGTTGCTGTTTATGGTGCAGAAGTGGCTATTCAACGTCAGCTTGATTTTCTGCCTGGTAAATTCCTGAAGGGATTAGGGATCTATGCAAACTATACTTACACCAGGTCAAAGGCTAAGGGTATTTACAACCAGGATGGTGATCTTCGAACCGGCATCGCATTACCGGGTACAGCGCCGCATATGTTGAATGCTTCATTGTCATGGGAAAATAAAAAGTTCGTAGCAAGGGTTTCATTGAACTATGCTGCCGCTTATATCGATGAACTGGGTGGTGAAGATTTTGAAGATCGTTTTTATGACAAACAGATCTTCCTTGATGCAAATGCTTCTTATGCCATCACAAAGAACTTCCGCATTTTTGCAGAAGCCAATAACATTACAAACCAACCATTGCGTTACTACCAGGGCATCGCTGCACGCACAATGCAGATGGAATATTACCAGCTGCGTTTGAATGCAGGTATTAAGTTTGACCTGAACAAGTAATTCCAGGCATTTCTGTCAATAGATTAATAATGTCCCCTGCCTCTAGCGGGGGACATTTCATAACAGATGATCATGTTAAAGAATATTGCTTTTGTTTTTTCAGCATATGTATTGCTTTCTTCATGCGGAGGAGAAGATGCGCCACCACCGCCACCTGCCGCAGATGCATTGAAACCTGCAGTAACAACAGAAAAGGCATACGATTATACAGATGACCCTGCGATCTGGATCAACAAAGCTGATCCAGATCGCAGCC
>JBEVNF010000173.1:0-19940 GCA_040508255.1 Flavitalea sp. | reverse complement strand
ACAGGACTTTCGTTTCCTTTTGAATCTATTGACTTAGCCTTTACAACCGTGTTTGAGTTTAAAGTAAAAGGTGATTTATAAACCGGTGATGACCTTGAAGGATCTGTGCCATCAATCGTGTAATAGATACCGGCGTCTGGTGCAATAGCTTCCATTGAAACCTGAGCAGGTTTGTTTACAAAAAGACCACCTGATTGTTCGTAGAGTTTACGGTCAGGGTTGATAACCGGCTTTGGTAATATCGACTTACCTGTCCATAGATTTGATGGTGGTGCAAAACCAGTGAAAGCGCTTTTTAATGGTCTTCCGATCCATACATAGGGTGGAGTGGTTTTTAATGCAAATGCAATTGTTGCTGCAAGATCATATGTTGCTGCCTGTTCGGGGATCTCGTAATTTGCCTTTATACCTTTGCCATAGAGGATCATTGCTATCTCGGCTTCTTCAAGCGTTGCTCCTCCATGTCCATAACCTATACCGCCATGATCAGCTGTTACGATCACCAAAGTGCTTTTTTCAAGACCTGACTTCTTTATTGATTTCAATACTTCACCAATAAGGGAGTCAGCCTTTGTTACCGATTCAAAATAATGCTCAGTACCATGTCCGGATTCATGGCCTGCATGATCAACATGATCAAGATGAAGGAAGGCAAACAATGGTTTTGCGGTTTCAATGTATTGCGTGAATGCCTTTGTTGTTGAGTCTTCAGTGGAGAAATGCTTTTTGTAGCTGACAGCAGAACTTTCTACCAGTCTTCCGAAATCTGACCAATGAAAAGCTGTGCCGATCTTTGCTGCTGGATATTGTTTATGAAGTACACTAAAAATAGTTGGGAACAGATCATCTTCATTTTTAACGATAGCTGGTAAACTATTGTTGTTTTTTTGCCAATCGTTATCAGTGATGCCATGTTGTTCAACACCGGCACCCATGATCATCGAACCCCAGTTTGAACTGCTTGATGAAGGCAATACTGTACGCACGTTCCATTTGACTGCTCCGCCACTGATCATTTTGTCAAGTGTTGGTGTTTTGGCTTTTCGGATCCCGTTTGGACTGAGACCGTCAACACCGATCACTATAACATGTTCAATTCCTTTCGGGTATTGTTGTGCAGATCCGGTAATGGATAGCAGAAGGAGGGGTATGAGTATACGCATATGTTGGTTTGGAATAATGTAAATCTACATATAACCATCACTATTCGCTCAGCAAAAATATTGTTGATAATATCATAACGCCACCAACCATTTCTACCGGTCCAAATGAAACATTCAGAAGGGTAATGGCAATGATGGTTGTGATAAGTGGCTCAACCGAAGTAAGCAAGGTCGCACGATATCCGCCAATCAGTTTCAGCGCACGAAGAAACAAGGAAAAAGCAACAAGTCCTCCGAATAGAATGATAAAGCCAACAAAACTGTAGGTCACGGCGTCCCAGTCTCCATCGATGTTCCAGGGTGCATGAACCAATCCAAGTAACGCACCTCCAATGAGCATACCCCAGCCAACAACAAGATTCGCTTTATACTTATGCAGTAATCGTACGGGTTGAATAGAATAAAATGCAAGGGTAAAAGCAGATGACAAACCCCATGCAAGTGCAACCGGTGTTAACGAAAGGGTAGAGATATCACCTTTGGTGGCAAGCAGAAAGATGCCGCCCATAGCCAGTATCATCGCGATCAGTTCCTTTGCGCCAGGCATCTTTTTTCCAACCAGGGCATTATAGATCGCTATCATGACCGGTGCCGAAAATTGTATGATTGTGGCAGTAGCAGCATTGGATTCCTTGATGGCAGCAAAGAAGGTGTATTGAACACCGATGAAGCAAATGCCAAAGATGATGATCGCAATCGCATCTTTTTTGTTGTTCCAGATACTGAATACTGCATCTGTGTTTTTAGAGAATGAATATACGAGCAGGAGGATCAGTCCTGGTATCATAAGTCTTACAGTGACCAGCCATTCAATATTGATCCTTCTGTTTGCAATGAGCCATTGAACCATGGTGCTGTTTACACCCCAGATGGTGGCTGCTGCTATGGTGGCTATGTAGCCGGATGATAATTTTGGCATATAGTTCCTGAAAGTGCGCGGTATACCTCCCTCCGTCACCCGCCGCGGCGGGAAGAACTAATCTTTTTGCGGAGGTATTAACCGCGTGCTAAGATACTGATCAGTATGATCAATTTTAATCTCCACCCACATCGGCAGGTGATCACTCATCTGATGAGTTCTCCAATAAGTCTTATAGTACAACGATGGGTTCTCTCTTGGTTCTCCTTCGGCAGTGGTACTATACCGCGGCTCCATATCTTCCTTGTAAATCTGTTCGTCTGCGTCGGTGTAAACAACCTGGTAGTAGTCAAATACACCAGCTCTTCCTGTAGTGTCAAACTGATTAGGTCTCACTTTAAAAGCGATCTGATCATAAAATTTGTTTCTGATAGCATTCGAGGGAAGATGCTGCAACTCCTCCGGTATAACAAAACCGGCTTTCAATAAAGCATCATAGGTATGATCTGATGGTTTGAAAATATTGAAGTCGCCGAGCAACACATTGTTATTGGACCATTCGTAGGGACCATCGGCCCGTTTTGAAAGTGATGCAGCGATAGCCTCGATCTCCTTTATACGTTCGGGATCGTTTGCGACTGAATTGCCATATAATATGTGCACGGTTGTTAACTGGAAATTGGTCCAGCCCGCTTTAAAGCCGCAGGTATAGGGCGTGCGCACCAATTGTCTTACGGGATCATAAATGGTTTGTCCGGTTTCGGGATCCTTTCTTTCAAAAGGTGGTAATACCATTTCTCCTGCAAGACCACCAAACTTAACCTTGCGCGAATCAAAAATAAATGCGAGTCTTTCGCCATTGCCCTGTTTTCCTGCAGTGATGTCGGTCATAATGTACGACCATTGTGAACCAAGCAAACTCATCAGTTTTCTTAACGCCGCCAGATCTTCCCTGATCTCCTGCACGGCTATAATATCAAATTTTGATATGATCTCAGCAATGTAATACATGGCTTCCTTCATGCGTGGTCCGTAAGCTGCTGAGTCAAATTCACGAATGTTCCAGCTCGCGAGCAGCAGGTTGCTTTCGAGCTGTTTGATGGGAATTTCAGCCTGTAGTTTTTCGCGTAGTTTCAGCAATCGCTCAATAGTTCTTTTGCCCTCCTTTGTGTTCGGTTTTATGTCCTGGTAAAATGGCATAAAGAGAATTTGCTTTAAGGTAAATTAATTATCTTCAGTACCCACAAGATTGCAAACCAGAACAATTAATTAACATGACCAGCAGGAGATCCTTCATTAAAAATTCGGCCGCAGCCCTGGCCGGAACCGCATTGGTACCAGGCTTTTCAAAAGCATTTTTTCAACCCAAAGTAACCGTACTCGGTGTTCAGCTTTTTACATTATTCAATGAGATCGACGCCGATGTTCCGGGCGCGCTTAAAAAGCTATCTGCAATCGGTTATAAAGAAATTGAATCGGCATTCAGTAAAAAAGGCGGCTACTATGGACTTAAGCCAAAAGAGTTCGCCGCACTGGTGAAAGATCATGGCATGAGCTGGAAATCGCATCACGTGCTTGGTGCCCCGTTCAAACTTCCGCCTGATCAGAAAATGCCACTTGATGCAAGCGGTCAACCAATGAAGATTCCTCCAATGCGTAACCTTACCGATAACCTGCAGGAGCTCGTTGATGAAGCCGCAGAAGGTGGTGTTCCATATCTTGTCTGCGCAACAATTCCTGCCAATACACGCGAAGAATTGGTGAAGGCAGTGATTGTACTCAATAAGGCTGGTGAAGCCTGTAAAAAAGCGGGGATTCAGTTTGCATACCACAACCATGACTGGGAGTTTAAAACTGTTGATGGTAAGCAGCCTTACGAAGTGTTCCTGAAGGAAACAAATGCGCAAAATGTGAAGATGGAGCTCGATCTTTGCTGGGTTACCAAGGCAGGCATTGATCCGCTGGAACTGTTCAAAAAATATCCTGGTCGTTTTCCGCTTTTCCATGCAAAGGATATCGATAAGGATTTCAAAGGACCACAGCCGGTTGGAACAGGCGTGGTTGATTTCAAAAGAATTCTTACCGGCGCAGAAACTGCCGGATTGAAACATATTTTTGTTGAACATGATATGCCTGCGGATGCATATGCAAGTCTTACAACAAGTTTTAAAAATTTAAGTCCGCTACTTTAAAAAAATAAGATGAGTTACAAACCGGCAAAGGACCGTTACGATGAAATGCAGTACAGACGATGCGGAAAAAGCGGTCTGCTGTTACCGATGATCTCGCTTGGTCTCTGGCATAACTTCGGGGAGATCGATGATTACGATAATGCAAAGAAGATTGTAAGACTTGCCTTTGATAAAGGCATCACGCATTTTGATCTTGCAAACAACTATGGTCCTCCACCGGGTTCAGCAGAAGAAACCTTTGGCAAAATCTATAAAAAAGATCTCAAGTCATATCGTGATCAGCTGATCATTTCAACAAAAGCCGGATGGCCGATGTGGGATGGTCCTTATGGAAATTTCGGATCAAAGAAAAGTCTTGTTGCCAGTCTCGATCAGAGTCTTAAAAGAATGGGTCTTGATTATGTTGATATTTATTATCATCATCGTCCGGATCCTGAAACGCCGATCGAAGAATCAATGAATGCACTTGATCTCATTGTAAGACAAGGCAAGGCTTTATATGTTGGTATTTCCAGTTATCATCCTGCAGAAGCGGAAAAGGCAATAGCAATTTTAAAACAGCTTGGAACTCCCTGCCTCATACATCAGCCAAGATATTCTATGTTCGACAGATGGGTTGAAGATGGATTACTTGATGTGCTCGACAGGGAAGGTGTTGGTTGCATTACATTCTCATCGCTTGAACAGGGTCTGCTTACGAATAAATACCTGAAAGGTGTAAAACCCGGTACCAGGGCTGCTTCCAATCGTGGTAATGGTGCGCTTGAAGCCAACCAGGTCACCGAGGAGAAGATCGAAAAAGTAAAGCAGCTTAATGAAATAGCAACGCAACGTGGTCAGACACTTGCACAGATGGCGCTAAGCTGGATCCTGAAGGATCGTCGCGTTACCTCCGTGTTGCTTGGTGTTAGCAGACCAGAACAATTGACCGATTCTTTACATAGTCTTAAAAATGTTGAGTTCTCCGGTGAAGAGCTTGGCAGGATTGAAAATATCTTACAAAACAGATGATCATAACAAAGCGTATTCTTTCTTTTTTCATTGTAGTGCTGTTTGCAAATGTTGTTCTGGCTCAGAATTGGGAAACAAGAACGCTGATGAAGATAAACCCCTCAGATCCTTCCTCGAAGTTTTTGAGGGGTATTACCAATTCAACCTATGTGATTTCTGCAGCGGCGCCTGTTGCTGTACTGATTACAGGTTTTGCTAAAGATGATCCTGCTTTAAAACGAAAAGCGCTCGTAATGATTGCAGGGACGGTGATCCAGGCGGGCGCAACAACTATTCTGAAAGATATCGTGAAGCGCGACAGACCCGCCGAAACACATCCCACGCTCATCTTTCCTTACGAGGATAAAAATGGTAAATCATTTCCGTCAGGTCATACCGGCTTTGCATTTGCAACAGCAACAAGTCTCACGCTGCAGTTTCCAAAATGGTATGTTGCTGCCCCGGCATTTGCATGGGCAGGTGCTGTTGGTTATTCGCGGATGTATCTTGGTGTGCATTATCCGGGTGACATTGCTGCGGGTGCGGTAGTAGGAGCGGGTAGTGCTTTTCTTGCACATTGGCTAAACCGGAAATTATTTCCGGAACCAAAATCGGTAGCGGTGATTGGTCTATAAGATCATTTTTTCAGATCAAGTATCAGCAACTCCCTTTTCATGGCAAGCACTGAATCGTGGTAGGGATTATCCTCATCATTCCTGATCACGCTGAATTTTGCAATTGCCAGCGCATTGTTTTCGCTTGCAAGGTAACTCATGCCGGTGAAGTAATTCAATTGAGGAAGAAGAGATGGGTCATTGTTTTTCCCTGCCAGGTCCGAAGCCATTTTAAAATGAAGATTGGCTTCTTCTGTGTTTTTTAATTCAAGATTTGCGAGGGCAACGAGAAATAGATCTCCGGGAGTTGATGCTTTCATATCTTTTGATCTGGCAATCACTTCCTGCCATGCTTCTCTTCGATAAGCTTCACTTACAGTTGATGAGGTTGACCCAGGGGGATTCGGTGCGAGTTTATAGCCATGATAATATTTCTTAAAGACAGACTGGCCATCTGTTGTAAACACTTTCCATCCAACCCACAAGATAATGATCAGCAGGATCCAGGTCAGCAGCTGTTTTCCGTTCAGTGAAACGTTGACCGAAGCAGAATAACCTTTCTGTTTTGTACCAGGTGATCTTGTATCTATGTCTTTCGATGGCATCAGGTAAGAATTGGCATTATGAAAATACTTTATCCACCCGTAACATAGAAATGATAGTTTATAGCAAGTGTGGTTTAAGTATTAATTTCGGACCATATCATGAAAAAGGCTTTTATCCTCCTTCACTTGTCGGTTCTGCTTGCCGGTTTTACCGGTGTATTTGGCCGGTTGATCTCGGTAAACGCGGGTCTTATCACCTGGTACCGGCTTTGTATTTCGGCAATCTTTATTTACCTCGTATTAAAACTGATGGGTAAGTGGAAGCCGCAGAGCTTCAATAATATCTTTCGTATTGGTGTTGTGGGAAGCTTGCTTGGTCTGCATTGGGTGTTCTTTTATGCTAGTATCAAGTATTCAAATATTTCCATTGGGGTCGTATGTTTTTCGCTGGGTAGTTTCTTTACGGCGGTACTGGAACCGGTCATGAATAAACGAAAACATTCTGTTGAGGAGCTGGTGCTGAGTGGTATTACGCTGGCAGGTATTGCGCTGATCTTCGGATTAGACGCCACTTACAGGTTTGGTATTATGCTGGGGGTCATCTCATCGCTGATCGTTACGTTCTATACCATTTACAATAAAAGACTTACGACTGAATTTGATTCGCAAACTATTACTTCGTATACGATGATTGGTGGACTTGTAGGTGTAACACTGGTGATGCCGGTGTTTCTTTATCTTGTTCCCGCACAGACGTTGATCCCTTCAGGGCTCGACCTCGTCTATCTTTCTTTACTTGCCGTATTTTGTACGGTGTTATTATACCTGATGGTTACAGAAGCGTTGACAAAGATCTCTGCCTTTACGGTCAACCTGACTTTTAATCTTGAACCACTCTATAGTATCATCCTTGCGATAATCATCTACAATGAGATCACTGAATTATCGTGGGCGTTTTTTGTGGGATTAGGTTTGATCATGCTCAGCGTAGTTTTACAGATGTGGAGAACGGTTCGAACTTCTCAGGCAACATCCTGAGAAATACGAACCGCAGCGAAAGGGAATAAGTGACCTGCCTGATCAATTACTTAAAGACTTTTAAACCTGTGCACTCTCCGCTATCAACTTCTCCTTCTTCAACTCCTGCCAGAATGCCGGCGGTATATGCGCCTTCATCGATGCAATATTCTCTGCCATCTGGTTTGGGTTGCTTGCACCGGGAATCACGGCCGCTACCACAGAGGGAGCAGATGAAAACTGCAATGCCGCGGTTCTCAGATCAACATTATGTGATTTCGCTATTGCTTCGATCTTAGCCCTTTTCTCTTTCACACCATCCGGAAATGTTCCACTATAATCATAGCGATCAACTCCTGCAAGAAAGCCAGCATTGAGTGCAGCACCAATCACCAGCGATACATTCTTTGCCTTACATGCAGGCAACAGGCGATTTACTGCATCTTCATGTTTGATCAATGAGTATTGTGTTGCAGAAAGAAAGATATCAGCATCAGCCACTTCAAGCGTTTTCAATATCGGTTCAATCCTGTTAACGCCAAGGCCCCATGCTTTGATAACGCCTTCCTCACGTAATCGGGTAAGCGCCGGCATGGCGCCTTTGCGCGCTATCTCAAACTGCTCTGTCCATTTATCTTTCAGATCTCCATTATCAGGCGAAAGATCATGTATAAACACGATATCGATTCGTTCCACACCAAGCCGTTGGAGACTATCTTCAATCGATCTTTTTACACCATCAGCGGTATAATCGTATTTATGTTTAAAGGCTGGCGGGTTCTTCCACATCACTTCAGGTCGTACCGCGGAAGGTTGTAACAGCCTTCCAACCTTTGTAGATAAAATATATTCATCACGTTTCTGGTGCTGCAAAAAACTACCGAATCTGCGTTCACCGAGACCCAAACCATACCATGGCGATGTATCGAAATATCTCACACCTGCTTTCCAGGCACCTTCCAGTGTAGCGTATGCTTCAGGTTCCGTTTTCAAAGCAAAACCATTTGCCACGGCAACGCCTCCCATACCTATTCTTTCCTTCAGTTTAAACCTCTCTGCTGCTCCCTGAAACATATCTTCTCGTTTTACTATGTCAGATCCAATGGCAGGAATAAGCGGAGCCGTTGCGGCAACCGCCATTCCGGTGAATGTGGTTGATAAAAACTTTCTTCTCGATGTCATAAATATGCTTGTAGTTACTGAGGACAGCCTCAATATTCGTTCCATGCAAATTTCGCATTATGCCTGGCGCCACCACTTACACAATCGTACCGATTAAGCAGATTTTAATTCAGTAGCTTCGTAGCTGATTATGAGTAAGATTTTCCAACGCGCCGGGGTGATCATCGCGTCTGTTTTGATAGCCGCAACCCAATTACTATCAGCACAAATACCCGTGATCATCGATACTGATCTTGATTCAGATGTGGATGATGTTGCCGCCCTTGCCATGGCATTGAATCTTCATAAACAAAATAAGATCAATATTCTTGGGGTAGTGGTAACAAGTGATGACCCGTTTGCACCGGTCTGTGCCAGTGCGATCAATCAATATTTTGGTTTTCCGGATCTGCCAATTGCATTCGACAAGCAACAACCAAAACTTACCAACTATTCAAGGTATACAAAGCAGATCTCAGATTCTTTTCCGCATAAGCTTGCATCATTTGATATGGCAGAGGAGCCTGTGCAACTATATAAAAGATTGTTGGCAAACGCGCAAGATACCAGTGTAGTGATTGTTACGCTTGGACATCTCAGTTCACTGCAGGCGATCATGAAATCTGAAGGTGGGTCTGATCTGATCCATACTAAAGTCAATAAATGGATTTGTATGGGTGGGATGTTTCCAATTGGTAAAGAGGCGAATTTCTATCGTCCTGATTCATCTTCTACCGTGTATTGTGTTGAAAACTGGAAACGCCCCGTGACCTTTTGCGGATGGGAGGCCGGCAACCAGGTACTGAGTGGAGGCGCATCTTTTAAAGCAATGTCAACAGAGTCAAGCCCGGTATTCCGCGGCTTCCGCCTGTATAACAATTTTGCCGGAAGACCGAGCTGGGATCAGCTTGCCATCCTGATGCTCACTGAAACAGGATCAGAATATTTTGAACTGATAAGTAATGGTATCTGCAAAGTCGATTCCGATGGAACCAACCATTGGATCGAAGGTCCGGCAGCAAACCAATCGTATATCAAATTAAAGCAGAATGCAGATAAAAAGAAGCTGATCGCTACAATCGATCAGCTGACTTTAAAATAAAGCTATTTGATATGTCTGCCTGTCCAGTCTCCATTCTTATCAAATTCATTGTAACCAACCATTGAATCAAAGCAGATAAACATACCTGTTGGCTGTGCATTAATATCAAAATGATTAAAGATGTTCTGCTGCGCGCGAACATAGAAACCACACCATTCAGTGTTGATGTCAAAACAAAGAAGTACATCCTGCGTAGCCTTTGTGATATAGCCGGCAAGTTTATCATCCTTATCATACATATACAAACCTTTCCAGTTTGGATTCCTGGGATGAAGCTGGTTCTGGTACATCGGGTTGATGTCCTGGTTCTGGGTTGGATTGACCTGGGTATTAGTACGGGGACTGATCGAACTGTTTGTCGAAGGATTCAGCGTGCTTGTTTTTGCCGGGTTAAGGTCCCAGTTGAACTGCGGGTTGATCTTTGAGTTCTTCGATGGGTTGATCGCCACATTATTGCCTGGACTCAGATTCGCATCGATCTTCGGGTTATGTTTCGCGACCAGCTCCTGTGCATGTAATGCGCAGATCTGCATCGCAAAGACAGCAATGATCGTTGGGTAGAGTTTATTTTTCATTTGCTTCCGTTTGGTTAAAGTATCTGTCTCGCAGGCGCGGATTACGGGCAACAGCATGAAAAACTGCTACATTGTATATTAAAGATAGGTTATATGTGGTATACAAACATCAACCTTCAGCACGAAGAACCTCCAGCGGCGGGCGGTTAAGTATGCCTCTGCTGTTGAACAGGCCTATCAGCACCGTTATACCTGATACCGCAAAAAAGATCAGCACCAATGCTAATACGGGTACATCGTAAGGCGTCTTGAAAGTATAGGTGGCGAGTGCCCATCCGCCAATAAGCGAAATAATAACACCGGTTAATGCAGCAAGTGCACCCAAGAGAAAATACTCAAGGGAAGTGATCACAAGGATCTGTCTTCTTTTGGCACCAATTGTTCTCAACAACACGCTTTCTTTAATACGTTGATACTTGCTTAGCAATACAGAGGCAACCAGTACCACGAGACCTGTGACGATACTGAATCCTGCCATGAATTTTATCACAAAGCCAATTTTACCAAGGATATCATCAAGAACATTCAGGATCAATCCCACATCTATAATCGAAATATTCGGGAAAGAAGTAACAATTGCCTGCTGGAATTTTGCAGAAACTTCGGCGCCGGGTATTCTTGTGATCAATACATGAAACTGTGGAGCTTTTTCAAGCACACCGGAGGGGAAGATCACCCTGAAATTTGTCTGCACACGGTTCCAGTCAACTTCACGAAAACTGGCCACCACTGTAGGTATTAAGGCACCCTGCACATTGAACAGGAGACTATCACCGATTCTGATGTTTAATCTTTTTGCATATCCGTCTTCCATTGAAATTGATACTACCGGGTCGCCTGGCTTTGCGGGTACGGGCCATGTACCTTCAGTGATCTTCTCAGAACTGGTGAGTGAATCCCTGTAAGTAACCCTCAGCTCACCTTCAAATGCACGTGGCGATATTTTTAAGGTGGAATCAGCGCGTGCCTCAGCTGCTGTATAGCCTTTGATTTCTTCAAGTCTCGTAGTTATTATAGGCACCTCACTGATCACCGGCAGACCAAAACTTTTAGTAAGCTCAGCTACCTTTTCCTTTTGCACACTCTGAATATCAAACAGCACCATATTCGGTTGATTCGCACTTGCCGAAAGGGTTACACGATTCAATAAGATGTTCTGCACAAAATACAATGTGCAGATAAATGAGGTACCGAGACCTATAGCGACGATCAGTATCAGAGTCTGATTATTGGGCCTGTAAAGATTTGCAAGGCCTTGTCTCAGCAGGTAGCCTGCATTCTCAGGAAAATATTTTCGCACTCCCCACATCAGCAACTTTGCCATTGCCCATAATACCGCGAATGATCCTAGTATACTTATTGTAAATACCAATGAACGTTGAAGACTTCGCATCTGCAGCCAGGTGAATCCATATATAAATCCGATAATCAATATATAGATCAGCCAGCGTACATAATCTCTTTTGGTGATACTATCGTTTATGTTCATACGAAGAGTATTCAATGGAGATACATTTCGTATGGAAACGAGTGGCAACAAAGCAAATAATGCAGAAATGATCACGCCGATCAAAACGCCTTCTGCGATAGATTTCCAGGAGAGATTGACGGAAATTTCAACGGGAAGAAAATCCTTGAATACTGAAGGGAGTATCTGCTGGATACCAACTCCGAGTATTGCTCCGATGATTGATCCGACAAATCCGATAGCAACTATTTGTATAAGAAAAATAAGGAAAGCCTGGCGACCCTTTACACCAAGACATCTCAGTATAGCAATTGCCTGAAGTTTTTCACGTATATAGATATGGATGGAACTTGCCACACCAATACATCCAAGCAACAAAGCGATGAAACCGATCAGCGAAAGAAATTGTGTGAAATCTTCAAATGTGCGACCGGTGCTGCGTTTGCGGCCCTCAACTGTTTCGTAATCGAAGCCATCTTTTTCAAGTCTTGGCTCTATTGTTTTTACAAGTTGTTCAACATTCGTTTGTTTGCCGAACTTGTAGTAGAAGTTATAGTTGATCCTGGATCCTTTTTGCTGAAGTTTTGTTGCAGCAAGGTATTGCATAGGGATATAAACAGTAGGAGCAACGGTCGTTGATATACCTGTGCTTCCCGGTGCTTTATCGAGTATACCTGCTATCAGGAAAGTTACCTCGCCTACTTTTACCGAATCGCCCACCTTTGCGCCGAACTGAAGCATCAGTGTTTTGTCAACAAGCGCATGCTGGTTTTTTCTGAATGTCTTACCGGCTTCAACAGGTCTTGTTTCAAGCGAACCATAAAAAGGGAAATCACCTTCGAGAGATTTAACCTGTACCAGTCTTGTTCCCTGTGTTTTGGTAAACAAAACCATCGATGCAAATGAAAGTTCTTTTGCACGACGATCACCCAGTGAATCCAATAACGATTGAAGTGCAGCGGGTGCAGGTTTATTATTGTCGATGGCAAGGTCAGCACCGATCAGTGTTTTCGCCTGGTTATCGATATCGGCTTTAACATTATCGCTTAGTGAATAGATCGCAACAAGAACAGCGATACCAAGTATGATAGATGAGATGAAAAGAAATAACCTCGACCTGTTGCGACGACTGTCGCGCCATGCCATCTTTACCAGCCACGAAAAATTGATCTTTCCTGAAGTTTGCATTCGCTAATAATTAAACGGTAACACCTGTTAAAACATCCTGGTCGATATTACCCGCACGGATCCTGATGATACGTTGGGTAAGCGCGGCAAGCTCGGGATTGTGAGTCACAAGCACTAGTGTTGTGCCTGCTTCCTTATTGAGATCAAATATGAGTCTGGTTACCTTTTCGCTGGTTTCAGCGTCAAGATTACCGGTGGGTTCATCTGCAAAAAGAATGGATGGTCTGTTTGAAAATGCTCTCGCAAGTGAAACACGCTGCTGTTCACCACCACTTAACTGCGTTGGATAGTGATGTGCCCTTGCTGCCAATCCTACTTTGTCGAGCAGGTCCATAGCCAGCGGTTTGATATTTTTTTCACCCCTCAGCTCAAGCGGAACCATTACATTTTCCAATGCGGTGAGGGTAGGTAAAAGCTGGAAATTCTGGAAAATAAATCCAACATGCTGATTTCTTACTTCGGCCCTTGCATCTTCATCAAGATTGTCGAGTTTGATGCCGTTGAGCTCAACAAGCCCGGAACTTGACCGGTCAAGCCCGGCGCAGAGCCCCAGCAGCGTGGTTTTGCCACTGCCTGATGGTCCCACGATCGCAAGGGTTGATCCCCTCGCAATTGAAAAATTGATGTTATGTAAAACGGTGAGCGTTTGTTCCGCGCTTTTATAAGTCTTGCTGAGATTTTCGATCTTAAGTATGGTTTCCAAATTGCTGATATGTATTTAAGTCTGGAAAGAGTAAATTGCCAATGTTGGCATTGAGCTGGCAGTAAATTACTAATTTTTAAAGGAAATGCTTTTGCATCGCACATTGAATATGGTCAATCTCAGAATTATAACATTTTTGTTCGCAATCTCATGCATCACTTCATGCGGAAATAATCAAAATCAACAGGAGCAAAAAAAAGAAGAGGCAGCTGTTAAGGACTCAACACCCGTTGCCGTTAGTAAAACTATCCTGTTTTTTGGAAACAGTCTCACTGCAGGTTATGGTGTTGATATCACAGAGGCCTTTCCTGCACTGATCCAGCACAGGATCGATTCCCTGAAGCTTGGTTACAAAGTGATCAATGCGGGACTCAGCGGCGAAACGTCGGCTGGCGGCAAGAACCGTATCGGCTGGCTGTTGCGTCAGAAAGTTGATGTGTTTGTGCTTGAGCTCGGTGCCAATGATGGGTTGAGGGGGATTGCAGTTAAGGAGACCGTCAAGAATCTGCAGGATATTATTGATAGTGTGAAAACTTCCAACTCCGCAGCAAAGATCGTGATCGCCGGAATGCAGGTTCCTCCTAATATGGGTGCTTCCTATACCAATGAGTTCAAGGGCATTTTTGGTGAACTTGCCAAAAAGAACAATGCTGAATTAATACCGTTTATTCTTGAGGGAGTAGGGGGTGAGCCTGAACTCAACCAGGCAGATGGCATTCATCCCACAATTGAAGGGCACAAGATCGTAGCCTCAAATGTTTGGAAGACTGTCAGCCCGCTATTGGATAAATAGCATTGCGGCGCATCACTGTTTATAGGAATATTCAATCCTTCCGATCAGTGTTTTCGCTTTCGAATAACAGGCGTCCTGCAGTTTCAGGCCATCATCATCATAACTATAATACCATTTCTGGTAATCGCTGGTGCCTTCTTCTGCAACAAGCATAGTGGCAACGCGTTTGTCTTCGTATTCGAAAATATAATCCGGCAGAAGCTTCCGGGCCTTGTTGTTGTATCTTACTATATCAGTCAGCTGGTTGTCCTCGTCATAATAATAAAAGATCACCGGCAGAGCTGAACCCCTGCGAATTGCCTTTTCTTCCGCAATATTTCCCTGTTCATCTTTCACGAAAGTTATAAAGGTGGTATCTGTGTTATTGGCTATCTTCAGCGCTTTGTCGGGTTTGCCGGCGGCATCGTAGGTCCACACATGTTTTTCAGTAATGCTTATATTGCCGGGTGAAGTCGATTTACTGGTTATAGAGCTTAGGCGGTTCCCGGCATCGTAGATATAGTCTGTGATCGTTTTGTTGCCATCAGTGGTGTCGGTTGTTTTTACAAGTTGTCCTTTCTGATCAAAGAACGACATACTTTCAGAAGAACCCGAAAGTGAAGTTTTTGTGATCGTTTTGATAGAACTGAAATCAGCACTCACTGTTTGCTGACAGGAAAATCCTTCGATCGGTTTATTGCCCGCATCAAAGCTGGCATAGTCAACCGCCTTCACACCGTTCTTACGATAAACCTGTTGTTTTTTGATCAGGTCCTGTGTTGAAATAAGATCCTTGTAATAGTACTGGGCAGACAAGGATACACACAGGAAAGTGGCAGCAAATAATAAAGAGATTGATTTCATGGTTCAGATAACGAAAGATGCAGTCTTTTAATGCTGCAAGCTGTCCAAATTTTTCTCTAAAATAGCCTGTTTCCTTATTTTTAGCTAAAATTTAAATAGTGTCGCATTCTAAAGAGCGTACAGAGAAAGACTGTCTTAACTGTGGTGAAATCGTACAAGGCAGATATTGTCAGAATTGCGGCCAGGAAAATATAGTTCCCAAAGAAACACTTTGGTCGCTTATTTCGCATTTCTTCCAGGATATCACGCATTTCGACGGTAAGTTTTTTGGTACTGTCAGGCTACTTGTCAGAAAACCCGGTTTTCTTCCAAAAGAATATATCGCGGGCAGAAGGGCCAGTTACCTGCATCCGATAAGGATGTATGTATTTACTTCTGCGCTTTTCTTTCTTATTTTTTACTCACAGTTTAATGTAAAAGACTGGGGTTTGCTTAATAAGAAGAAAAATGAAAACGTGCTGGATCTTTCAGAAGCAAAAGATAAACAGCTTAAGGGGGCAAAAACCAAAGAGGACTCAGTAAACATCGAAAATGCTTTTTCGATGATCAGCAAACTGCCGGTTCCTGTTGGCCTTGCCATTGAAAAAAAGGATACCTCTACCTGGACAACGAGAAGGAGAGATAACAGCTTCAAACTTTTTGACGTTGAGCAGTCTTTTGAAGATGCCTATAGCAGCAACCATGAATATGATTCCATACAGGCGAGCTTGCCCGCTGATGAGCGGGATGGCTGGTGGAACCGCCAGGTTGAATACCGCAATATAAAATTGAAGCAGAAATATGGCGAGGATAACAATGAGCTTTATCGTGACCTGATCGATAAATTCATGCACACGTTTCCTTATCTTCTATTTATATCTCTGCCGATGTATGCACTGTTTTTGAAGCTACTCTACATCCGTAGAAAACAATTTTATTATGTGGATCACGGTTTGTTCCTGATCTAACTGTATATTTTTACATTTCTTTATCTGCTTATATATTTTGGTCTGCAGGCACTGGAGAAGAGGTTCGATTTTTGGGTTATTGATCTTTTACTGTTTGTATTCATGCTTTACGGGCTTTACTATACGTATAAGGCTATGCGTGGATTTTATGGGCAAAGCAGAACCAAAACTATCCTCAAATTCATCCTGTTGAATCTGATGAGTGGCACCGCTATTATCCTATTGTTTGTGATATTCTTTATTGTTGCCCTGATGCGATTGTAAATTAGTTGTTATGCAAAATGAATCTGTAGCGAAGGCTTTCCTTGGACTTGTTAAGATCATGGACGAACTGCGTGAGCAATGTCCCTGGGATAAGAAACAAACTATCCAGACACTAAGGCCGTTGACCATTGAGGAAACGTATGAACTGGCGGATGCGATCACAGAGAAAGACTGGAAAGGATTAAAAGAAGAAGCCGGGGATATTATGCTTCATCTGATCTTTTATGCAAAGATCGCCAGCGAACAGAATCAGTTTACACTGGAAGATGTGTTGAATGGTGTGTCTGAAAAGCTCATCTCAAGGCATCCGCATATTTATGGCGATGTAAAAGTGAAAGATGAAGAAGAAGTAAAACAGAACTGGGAGAAGTTAAAACTTAAGGAAGGAAAACGCTCAGTGCTTGGCGGTGTGCCAAAATCTTTACCTTCAGTAGTAAAGGCTACCCGTTTGCAGGAAAAGGCAAAACAGGTAGGTTTTGAATGGGATACGCGCGACCAGGTATGGGATAAAGTGAATGAAGAGATAGCGGAACTCAAGGAAGCCGAGGTCTCCGGTGATATTGAAAAAATAGAAGATGAGTTTGGTGACGTGATGTTTTCGCTGGTCAATTACGCACGGTTTTTGCAGATTGACGCTGAAAATGCGCTCGAACGTACCAATAAGAAGTTTATAAGCCGCTTCACTGCGATGGAACAAAAAGCTTTGCAGGAAGGAAAGGCGCTTGATGAGATGACACTTGAAGAGATGGATGCCATCTGGAACTCGATAAAAAAACAAAATACCTCCATTGAAGGATCCGGGAAAAAAACTGTTTAGGAAGAGTATTTATCTGCTGCTTGCTGCCTTTACCATGTTTGTCGTTGGCTGGCTGGTAAACAAATATCTCGTCAGAACAACCTCCGTTATTTATTATTCGAGGGTTATTGAAGCAAGCATCCGGGAAAAGGAAAAGGACTTTCTTGAACTAACCCGCGATACTGCCCTGTTACAAACACTGGTTGACGGAACCTATTCGGACAAGACCCTATCGAAACTCCTTTTCAGTCGCAGAGAGTATGGGATTTTTGTTTACGACCGGGATACAACCTATGATCATCAGCTGAGATTCTGGAACACACAGGATATTACTCCAAGTACGGTATGGGAAGACAGGGATACTACCGGCCTCATTAACCTGTCGAGTGGAAAGTTCATTCATATCAATAAAACGATCCAGTTATCTGATCAGCGCAGCTATACAGTTGAGGCGCTGATCCCCGTGCTTACAAGTTACTTTGTACAGAATGCTAATTTCCGGAGGGAGTTTGCAGATTATCCCGGTGCTGAAAAGCTGGTGGATATTTCGGTACAACCCACCAACTACCCGATCAAAAGCGTCAGCGGGCGCACCCTGTTTCATCTGTCTGAGATCAAGGTTGATGGCAGGCAAAACAACTGGTGGTCGTTCATCTTTGTGCTTGCAGGCATTTTTATCCTGATCATCTACATTCACCAGGAATCAAATTATATATACAGGAACTACGGTCTCTGGTCGGGTGCCGGTTTTATGTGTCTTTCGATATTATTGCTGAGGCTGGCGACCTATTTCTATCCAAACTTCTTGAACCTGCGGCAATTCGAACTGTTTGATCCAACGATCTATAGTTCAAGCTTTGTGTTGAGTTCACTGGGTGATCTGTTTATTAATGCATTGCTTTGTTCCTGGCTGATGTTGTTTATGAACAGGCGAATAAACACAGTTACGATCCGTCCGTTCAAAGAGAAATGGAAGAACTGGCTCACAGTCACCATATTACTTACAGGGATGGTTGCCGCAACTTTTACGTTTGCTGATATCCTGCAGAGTCTTGTTTCCGATGCGATGATCTCTTTCAACGTAGTGAACATCGATAATCTCAACCGGTATAGTTTTATCGGGTTTACGATACTTGCATCTCTTGCGCTGAGTTATTTCTTTCTTGCGCAGATCCTGCTTACAATTTGCGGTAAGCTGATCTATGGCAACTATTATACGAGCCTGATCATAAGTGCATGCGTGGGTCTCATCATTCTCACCTTTACAAAGAGTACTGCAGTTGTTGAGCTCAATCTTTATGTATTGTTGTGGTTGCTGTTGTTCCTTATGATGATCCAGCAACAGTTGTTTTCGGGACTTCGTTTTCGTTTGAATGTATCTGAGGTTTTGTTCTGGCTTTTTGTGTTTTCATTTTCCATTGCGGCTGTGATCATTTTTGAGAACAGGAAGATCGAATTTGAAAAACGTAAGCGTTATGCAGAGAAGCTCGCGTTGCAGAATGATCCTTCGGGTGGCAAGTTGTTAAGCATAGCTTTCGCATATCTCGATAATAATTTTCTTTATCCCAATTTTGACAGGTTCAAGGATGGTAATCAGAATGCTTATCTGAAAGATAGCATCATCAATAAATTCTTCACTGCATACTCCGACAGGTATGACACGAAGATCTATGTGTATGATGATTATTATAAACCGCTCTATAATACGGAACCGGTCTCGTTTGACACCCTGAACACGATCTTTACCATTCAGAGTAAGAAGACGGATTTGCAGGATGTGGCATTTTATGAAAAATCGTTCGACCAGGTTTCGTACCTGATCAGGAAGGAGGTGAGGGATGCTGACAGCACACCTGTAGGTTATTTCTTCGTGGTTGCAGAGCCTAAAAAATACAAGAGCGATGCTTTGGTCCCTGAGCTGTTCCAGAGTTCGAAAGAGCTTGTGCCTGATAATACGCAGGGGTATTCATATGCGGTCTACATAGGGCGACGGCTTTCCGTTTACTATGATGATTTCCCATTTCCAACTTATTTAGAAAGCAGCGAGCTCCCTAAAACCGAGTTTGAAGTCAAAAAGGATAAGAATTTTGAAGTGCTGTGGTATAAAGGTTCGTCGAATAGTACCATCATCATCGCAAAAAAGAATGTGGCGTTCATCGAAGCGATCACATTGTTCTCATATCTCTTCACGACGTTTTTGTTTCTGCTTGCATTTTACCGGCTTGGTGCACTGATCGTGCGAAGCAGGTTGAAGTGGTCAAATCTGAAAACCTATTGGGAATTCAGTATCCGTTCGCAGATACACAGTACGATTATCATGGTGAGCCTGTTATCATTTCTCGTGATCGGTGTGGCAACGATTTTGTTTTTTATCAACAGGTATGACAGGGACCGAAGAGATAGTCTCAGCCGTGCAAGTAAGATCATGGTGAATGAGTTACAGAACAGGTTCAATAAAGAAGAAGAGGGTGTGATCAATGCCATGATGTTATATAGTGATAGCTCCCGTGCAGATCTTGAGGTATTGATGAGTGAGATCACTGAAATTCATGGTACAGATGTGAACTTCTACGATACACTTGGAAATCTTAAACTCTATTCAAACCCGCTGATCTATAAGAAAGGAGTGTTGAGTGAGAAAATGAACCCTGAAGCTTTCTTCCAGTTACGTCACATGCGGGCGATCCAGGTGGTAACGGAAGAAAAAATAGGTCGTACAG
>JBEVNF010000156.1:0-4346 GCA_040508255.1 Flavitalea sp. | reverse complement strand
AACTCTTCGCTGCACCAATCTGTTTCGACGGTATAAAAATAAAAACACGGTGGCTAGAAAAATCCCTAAGGTGAAAAGCGGATCTGCCACATAGATCGTGTTAAAAGAAAACCGGTGTGCTGAAAATGGTTCCAGTAAGCCGGTACCATAAGCGTTGCAGGTATCAAGAAGATCATGCAGCAGGATCTGAAAAAGAAAAAAGAAATAAAATGGCACAAACCCTATCCGCGGTCGCTGATGGATTTTATCAGCTGCAAATGCAAAAAGGAACGGCACGAGAACAGCCACCAGCAGCGAATGAGTGATACCCCGGTGTGCGATCAACTCTTCCGGCAGGGAAAGAAAAAGACCATTCACTGCATCAATGTCCGGAAAGCTTGCAGCCAGCAGACCCCACACCATCGCTTTTCTTCCCAGTTTTTTTCCAAAGGCGAGCTCACCGATACAGGAACCCAGTGCTATATGAGTCAACGAATCCATGTGCTAAATAAGTGAAAAAAGTCCGCAACAATCGGGTTTAACTGCTTCTTAATACTGGCTAAGTTTGCACACAACACAGAATTATGCAAGAAGATAATATTAACTACCAAAGGATTGAAAAAGCGATCGGGTATCTGAAGGAGCATTTCAGGGATCAGCCATCTCTTGATCGAATCGCGGAAGAAGTACACCTGAGCCCCTTTCATTTCCAAAAAATGTTTCAGGAATGGGCCGGTGTGAGCCCTAAAAAATTTCTTCAGTTCCTGACTGTCGAACATGCAAAACTTGAGTTGCGTGAAAAACAATCAACTCTTTTTGATGCTGCTTTTGAGACCGGTTTATCAGGCACAGGACGTTTGCATGATCTGTTCATCAGCATAGAGGGTATGACACCGGGTGAGTATAAAAACGGGGGTGAAAGCCTGACCATAAATTATAGTTTCGAGCCAAGTCCCTTTGGCGAAGTACTGATCGCCTCCACTTCCAAAGGAATCTGTTACATGGCTTTTGTAGCAGATAACGCTGATCCTTATGCGCTGTTGGTTGAAAAATTTCCTAAGGCAAAATTTCAAAACAGCAGTGATCAATATCAGCAGCAGGCAATGAATATTTTTGATTATGACTGGAAGATGATGCCGTCAGAAGTCAGCCTTGAAAAGATCCGCTTGCATTTGAAGGGATCGCCGTTTCAGTTGAAAGTCTGGGAAACGCTTCTGAGAATTCCATTCGGAGGTCTCGATACTTACGGGAGCCTTGCGAGAAAAATTGAAAATGAAAAAGCTGCCAGGGCAGTTGGTTCTGCGGTAGGTGATAACCCTGTTGCATTCCTGATCCCATGTCACCGGGTAATACAATCTTCGGGCATAAGTGGTCATTATCATTGGGGACCAAACCGAAAGTCTGCGATCATTGGTTGGGAAGCTGCGGCCATTGATCCCGAATCGGTAGCAAAGGCAGTTTGACCTCAGGCAGAAAGTTTGCAATAAAAAAAGAATGACCGATCCCAAAGACATCAGGAGCGTAATTCCCCATCACGGCGAAGTTTTGCTTTATCCCGGATTTTTTACTGTTGAAACCGCCGATGAATTGATGACTTCACTCCTGTCGAATATCCCATGGAAACAAGAGCCCATCAGGATCTTTGGTAAAGAAGTTATGCAACCCAGGCTTACCTGCTGGATGGCTGATAAAACGGTTGATTACACTTATTCCGGCACTACAATGAAAGGTAAGGGCTGGATAGAACCTGCTGATTCAATCCTTGATCTTGTATCTGCGGTGGCGGGTATAAGATTCAACGGCGCATTATTCAATCTATACCGGAATGGTCAGGATAGTATGGGCTGGCATCGCGACAATGAAAAAGAGCTTGGACCCAACCCGGTGATTGCGTCCGTAACTTTTGGACAGGAAAGAGTGTTCAGGTTCCGTGATTACAAAACAAAGAAAGAAAAATATGAAGTGCTGCTTACCCACGGCAGCCTGTTGATCATGAAAGGCGAAACTCAGCATTACTGGGAGCATTCCATTCCTAAAAGTAAGAGTATCAATGATCAAAGAATAAATATCACCTTCCGCCAACTGGGTAATTTTGGAGAATCCTCATAAAAACCTGCCGGTTTCCTTCCATTCGAGCTACAGTTTTAATAACTTGTTAAATAACCCTGGAACGCTGATCTGGACAAACTTTTCATGTTGAATGAGCGTATTTTGAATTATAAATTCCATTTCCAACTATGCAATTGCTAAAACATTCTCTCGTGGCTATGGCCCTGGCAGGGATCGTACTGACTTCATCATGCAAGAAAAATTCTTCTGATGACGATAATGGCGGATCTACTGAACCAACGCTGGCAGACAAAATCAAGGATTCTACCCTTGCTTATTCAAGAGATATTTATCTCTGGTACGACCAGATCCCGTCGACGTTCGATACAAAATCTTATGCCGATCCGAATGAATTGATGGTTGCTTTACGCAAATACAGCAAGGAAACAGGATTCACAGATCCGGTTGACCGCTGGAGTTTTGCTATTAAGCAAACAGAGTGGGATGATATCAGCTCTGGTATTGCGGGTGATTTTGGTCTGAATGTATTTTTCAGACAGGAAGGTGATCTGCGTGTAAGATTTGTGGAAGCTGCATCACCGGCCGGAAGAGCAGGTGTAAGAAGAGGCTGGAGGATCACGAAACTCAACAACAATACCAATATCACAACAAGCAATTCAAACGCGATTGTTTCTGCGGTGTATGAAAGTGCGAGCACTTCATTTGAGTTCACAAAGCCGGATGGCAGCACAACTACTGTAACATTGAATGCAGGAACATACCAGGAAAACCCTGTGTATCTTGACTCAGTATATACAGTGAGCGGAAAGAAAGTCGGATATCTTGTTTTTAATTCCTTCCTTGGAGATACTTCGCAGATCGCAAACGATTTTGCACGTGTGTTCAGCAGGTTCAGCAGTGAAAACGTAACTGATGTTGTAATTGACTTAAGATATAACGGTGGGGGATATGTGAACCTGCAGGAAAAACTTGCTAACTATCTTGTACAATCATCAAAAACAGGACAAGTGATGATGAACGAGGTGTATAATAATAATTACAGGCAGTGGAACGAGACCATCAATTTCAGAAAGCTTGGTTCACTGAATGTTTCCAAACTTTATTTTATTGTCAGTTCCAATACTGCTTCTGCAAGTGAGCTACTTATAAATAACATGAAACCTCATGCTGAAGTAAGAGTAGTCGGTCCGAGCAAAAGTTATGGCAAGCCTGTTGGATATTTCCCGATCCCGGTAAGCGACTGGTATATTTTCCCGGTTTCTTCAAGAACAACAAACGCATCTGGTTCGGGTAATTATTTTGGTGGGATCACTACCGATGCCACGGCAGCTGATGGTCTTGACAAAGATTGGGGTAATACTGCGGAAACTTCTCTTGCAAGTGTCTTAAGCTATATCAGCTCCGGCAACTTCGCACCAAATTCGACGATCCGTACGGGCGGGGTAACAATCCAGGATATTCCGGAGAACAAACTGTTCAGCGACAGATCTTTCAAGGGAAGTATTCTTCCTGCGAAACACTAATATATAATGGCTGTCCCCCCGAAAATGCAGGAGGACAGCCATTCCACCTAAAACTAAAAGATGAAAAACCTCCTGTTACTACTTCTTCTTCCGTCAATTTCATTTGCGCAGGACGAGCTTCCTGATTACAGAAACAAAAAAGATAATTTTAGTAAGGTTCGTGAGAAAGATATCCGGGCTGATCTCGCATCTTTCGCCATTGCCGGTGTAGAAGAACGAATTGGTAAAAAACCTTTGAAAGACATTCCTGCAAGATCATTTACAGGCAATACCCTGGTGTTCCAGGAAGGTGATACCAAGATTATCGTTACCGCCACAGAATTCGACCCTTCCAAACACAGACTTGATTCGGTTGAGAAATACCTGGTAAAGATTGACAAGAAGCCTTATTTCGGAAACTACGGTAGCGTGCCTAAATATGCAATCAGTTCAGTAACCCTGATCTTTGGTAAAGACTCGGTCCATGTTCCCCAGACCGCGCTTTTTGATCTTTACAGCCCCACCTTTGCCCATCGCAATGAGCAGGGAGGAACAAAAACCTTTAATGCAGTCTATTTGTCTGAAGACAAGCGGACTATTTATGTATATATGATGAATAAAGAGAATCAGGGAAACTATGAGGTTACCTGGGTGTTTAGGGATAAACAGTACCTCCGCAGGGTGGTAGACTCTAATATTTTAAAATAATCCGGGAAATATTTTTGAACCGATACAATTTAAAGGAATAAACCTCCGTTAATATATCGGTTTTTCATAGGATATTGGATTTTAAAA
>JBEVNF010000137.1:0-3805 GCA_040508255.1 Flavitalea sp. | reverse complement strand
GTGAATACAAGATATACTGTGATAAACAGGGAAACAAGCGGACAATAAAAAACCCTTAACCACACTCGATTTCGTGACGAAGATCAATATGTTGTTAAGGGTTGATGTTTGCGATAAGTGGAGGTGAGGGGAATCGAACCCCTGTCCAAACATATTCGCCGAAAGCTTTCTACATGCTTATTTCTTCATTATTTGTCGGGATATCACCGGGGAAGAACAAACCAATGATAACCGTAGCTGTATAGTCTTAAGCAATCATCACAGCCTTTGATTGCAGCATTCCGCACTTGTTTTGAGTCGGCGGCGGAGCGGGTGGCAGACGGACCCACTCGGGCGGCCCTAATGACTATCTAATCACTGATTAGGCAGCCATGGCATACTGTGTATTGCCATTTGAAGTTTTGAATATTCAGATTAACGTGCTAATTATCCAACGCACGACATGCTTACACCTTCAAAGACCTACGCTGTCAAAACCAGGCACCCCCAATCGGACAGTCTGCAAAAATAATGTTTTCCCTGAAACTTTTGTAGCTTGTCTTTCAGTAAGTAAGAATCGCTTCAAAAAAAATCCCCCGCAAGACTACGGGGGACTAAACCAAAACTAACTGCTTATGAGAAAACTTAAAATTTTTCTGTCGAATATGTAGAGGGTTGTTTTTCAAATTTCCGTTCCATGCACTGCGCCTTCGCTGACGATGTAAAATTGCATCAAACCGGGGCACGGGGCAATCACAAATGGATAAAGTGCCATTTTTATCGAGGGAACTGCCTGTTTCCTGTTATAAGCTGCAAAAAGGAGAAGATCAACGACAAAAACCAGCCGGGTAGTGTAATAATAACAGGTAACCGGCCGTTTATACACGGTAACCCTTAGTTCCGATATCCGAGATGAAGCAAATTGTTCTTGTAACCTGGCTGACCGCTCTTACTGCAGGCATCGTTGCCGTTTTCTGGTACAGCGAATGGAAATATCAGCTGCCTACCCCGGTGCCTGAAAACTATGTTGCGGTGGCCACTGGTACCAAAATCGCAAAACCTGAGGCGATCAGCTCCGCAAACCACAAACGCCCCTTCTTCATACATTTTTTCAACCCCGATTGTCCCTGTTCAAAATTCAATGTGCCGCAATTCCGCACGCTGGTTAATGAACATAAAAACGATATGGATTTTATGATCGTTGTACTCAACAACGAAAAATATTCTGCAGATCAGATCCGCAAAAAATTCGATCTCGATGTTCCGGTTTCCTTCGACACAAGTCTCGCAACCACCTGCGGAGTCTACTCTACCCCACAGGCGGTGTTGGTTGATGAGAACAGTAATCTGTATTATCGTGGCAATTACAACAAAACAAGATACTGTACTGATAAAAAAACAAGTTATGCCGCGATGGCTATCGAAGCGGTACTTGCGAAAAAACATTCTTTAAACTTCGATAAATCTGCACTCACAGCATATGGATGTCAGCTACCCACATGTACAAAATGAGCTAAGCGTAATTGACAGCGAAACAGCACCGGAGCGTGAGTATACGCAGAAGATGCAGGCCGAGGTCAAGAAACGATCAGACAAACTGATGAACTATTTCCTGCCCGGGTATTTCCTGGCAGGTCTTTATTTTGCTACTTTCTATGATACCTGGGCAATCGCCTGGGGTGTAGGCGGAATGCTGACCCTGGCTTACTATTCAACAAGGTTCCTTTACCCTGATTCTGAATTATCAGCTTATGTATTAAGTGCTGTTGTTGCCATCTATATGGCACAGTTCATCTACCAGATGCATGGCATGTTTGAAATGCACTTCTTTGCGTTTATTGGTTCAGCTATACTCATCACCTATCAGAACTGGAAGCTTCAGATCCCATTAACACTTATCGTGATCCTGCATCACTCCATTTTTGGATACCTGCAGAATACCGGTAACGATGATGTTTATTTCACACAGCTTGATTATTTTAGCTTACAGACCTTTACCATACATATTCTTGCTGCAGCCATCATATTTTTTATCTCCGGACTGTGGGCCTTTCAATTAAAATCCAGTCATGAAAAACAGGTAATGCAGGCGATCAGTATGGCGCGTCTTCATCGTGAGACGCAGGTACAGGAAGAAAGACTGCGTAACCAGGCGATGCTTGCGAAATCAAATGAAGAACTGAGAGAAGCAAACCTTATGCTCGTAAAAGCAAGAGAGGAAGCGGATCAGGCCAACCAGGCTAAAAGTGTCTTCCTTGCAACGATGAGCCACGAGATCCGTACCCCAATGAACGGTATCATCGGTATGGCTTCATTACTTGCTGAAACAAAACTGAGTGACAGTCAGAAAGTATACACAGAAACGATCACCAATTGCAGTGAAGGTTTATTAAATGTGATCAATGATATTCTCGACTTCTCCAAGATCGAATCAGGTAATATGGAGATTGAACATGATGATTTCATATTACGTGATTGTATAGAAGATGTGCTCGATATGTTTGGTAACCGTGCCGCGAAAAGCGGGCTGGACCTGATGTATAAGATAGATGAAAATGTTCCGCAACAGATCGTTGGTGACCAGATGCGTGTTCGCCAGGTATTAACCAACCTTGTTGGCAATGCGATCAAGTTTACTCACAAAGGTGAAATCTTTGTTGGTGTAAAACTGAATAAATCAGATGATCAGCAATTCTCTTTATCGTTCGAAGTACGTGACACTGGAATCGGTATTCCACAGGAAAAATTAGGTAAACTGTTTAAAGCTTTTTCACAGGTTGATTCAACAACCACACGCAAGTATGGTGGAAGTGGTCTTGGACTTGCAATCTCAGGAAAACTTGTTGAACTGATGGGTGGAGATATCGGTGTAAAAAGTAAAAATGGTGAAGGATCACTTTTCCATTTCACGATCACCGCGGAAGCAGGTACAAAGCTGATCCCGATGAACAAATTCTGTGACCATACTTATATGGCAGGAAAGCATGTACTGATTGTTGATGACAACAGCACAAACCGTGATATTCTGAAGGAACAACTTTCAGGATGGAAACTTTTGCCGGAGCTTACTGACTCAGCAGAAAATGCAATAAAACTGTTCAACGAAAAACCTGGACATTTTGACCTGGTCATCACCGATATGCAAATGCCGGGCATGGACGGAGTAACATTTGCAAAAAGGATCCGCGAAGTTTCTCCGGATGTGCCAATGATATTATTGAGTTCGGTTGGCGATGAATACAATCAGACCAACAACAAACTCTTTAGTGCAATACTTACAAAGCCGGTAAGACAGCACATGCTCTGTCGCCATATCAGTAAAGCAATAAATCCAACTTTTGTGGTAAGATCGGAAGCGCCTCAGCAAAAAATGTCGGCAGCATTTGCAGCAGAATATCCTTTCAGAATTCTGATTGCAGAGGATAACGAGATCAACCAGCAGGTGATCCAGTTTATACTTCAGAAGCTTGGATACGAGCCGACGCTTGTAAACAATGGTCTCACGGCCGTAGAGGCGCAGAAAGAACACCAATTTGATCTTGTGCTGATGGATATGCAGATGCCTGAAATGGACGGTCTGGAAGCCACCAGAACGATCCGTTCAAACAACGATGAAGCGGTAATTATCGCGTTGACGGCAAATACTATGGCAGGTGACGAAGAACGTTGTCTTGAGGCTGGTATGAATGATTATTTGGGTAAGCCGATCAATGTGGAGGAATTGAAAGAAAAATTGATTAGTTGGTCGGGAAAATAAAAAAAAGCCACTTTCGGAAAATTTGAAAGTGGCTTTTAAGCTTTTGGGGAGATACATTATAATTTAAAG
>JBEVNF010000120.1:0-7386 GCA_040508255.1 Flavitalea sp. | reverse complement strand
ACTACCTATCTCGCAGCTACCCCGCTGGTGCCGGCTACCGCCTTACAACAGATCAACACGCAATATTGGATCGCTTCATTCCTGAATGGTACAGAAGCATGGTCCAATTTCCGACGCAGCGGCTTCCCGGTATTAACTGCAAATCCATATGTCGGCGATATTCCCGCAGGCACATTCATCAGGCGTATCACCTACCCTGTTTCTGAAATTTCGGTGAATACAACAAATGTAAATGAAGCCATCGGCAGACAGGGCGCAGACCGGATGGACACCCGTGTGTGGTGGGACAAATAACAACATGCATTATGTAACCACAATAGAAATCTGAAATGAAAAAGATTGCTCTGACATTAGCGCTATTTGCCTCGATCACGGGTTACTCACAGGAGGTAACCATGAGTAGTGAACAAATGAAATTGCTGACTCCGGAATGGAAGGGTGAACGATATCCCGACGGCAGACCGAAAACAGATCCGAAACTACTGGCCCGTTTAAAAAAAATCTCGATCGAGGAGGCCTGGGGTTTTCTGCGCAATAAAGGTTATCAGAATCAGTACGAAGGCGACTGGCAAATACTCAGACCGGATTCGGTGATGGTTGGTATCGCAGTAACTGCGCAATATTTCCCCATGCGTGCAGACTACGATAAGATCATCAAAGAAAAAGGTAAGTCGGAAAAAAGATTGGGCTCACCAAACTCCTGGCCCATCGACGTTTTGAAGGAATACGATATTTATGTTGCTGATGGTTATGGAAAGATCGCTGATGGTACACTGATCGGCGATAATCTCGGTAATTCCATCTATGCAAAATCAAAGACCGGTGTGATCTTTTATGGTTCAGTGCGCGATGTGGAGGGTCTTCTTGCTATTGATGGATTTAATGGCTGGATCAAAGGACAGGATCCTTCCTATATTCAGCAAATGATGCTTGGTAGTATCAACTCACCCATCAGGATTGGTAGAGCTACTGTACTTCCGGGCGATGTGATCCTTGCAAAGAAAAACGGAACCATCTTTATTCCGCCGCATCTGCTGGAAGATCTCCTGATCCAATCTGAATTTATTCAGTTGAAAGATCATTTCGGACACCAGCGTCTCCGTGAAGGAAAATACACTCCCGGTCAGATCGATCAGCAATGGACAGACGATATCAAAAAAGATTTCCTCCAATGGCTTTCCACACAAAAAAATCTGCCAATGTCAAAAAAAGAGCTGGACGAATACATGAAAAACAGGACATGGTAAGAAGTGCAGATCATTGAACACAAAACTTATCTCAGTAAATCATTTTAAAATATAAGCGATGACGCCATCACAGAAATTTTTAAAAAAATTAGGATTGAAGGATACCGATAATGAAGAGACTTCGGAAGCCAATAATGAGTTGAATGATCTCAGTCTTGAAAACAGCAGGCGTTCTTTTCTGCGTAACTCTGTACTTGGTGGTATTGCGTTAGGCGGTGCTATGGTTGCTGCACCCATAGAAGATGTTATTGCGCAGACTACTCAAAAGGTAAAACGAACTTCTGCTCCATCTGATCTCAAGATCACTGATATGCGTTATTGCGTAACGGCCGTAATGGGTCGCACAGCAATCATCAGGATAGATACCAACCAGGGGATTTACGGTCTTGGTGAAGTTCGTGACGGTGCTGATGTACGTTATGCGCTGATGCTTAAAAGCAGGATACTTGGTCAGAACCCATGCAATGTTGAAATGATCTTTAAGATCATCAAACAGTTTGGTGGACAGGCGCGCGCAGCAGGAGGAGTATGTGCAGTTGAAATGGCACTCTGGGATATTTGTGGCAAGGCATACAACGTTCCTGCCTGGCAATTGCTTGGCGGCAGATATCGCGATAAGATCAGGCTATACGCTGATACCCCTGAGTCCCCTGACCTCGAAGAGTTCAAACAAAAAGTAAAATATCGTATGGTAGATCAGGGTTACACCTGGTTGAAAATGGATGTATCTATTGGTATGCTCCGCAATGTTCCCGGGACCCTGGTGAATGCTGATTTCTGGGGTAAAGGCCTGGCGCAGTGGCAGGGTGATTACATGTCTTACGCGAATGCTGCCCATCCTTTTACGGGAATACAGATCACAGAAAAAGGACTTGAGATCATGGCAAAACGTGTTGAAGATGTTCGCAATGTGATTGGACCTGAAGTTCCTTTATCAACTGATCACTATGGACATTTCGATCTCAACAATATGATCAGGCTTGGTCGCTCACTTGAAAAATATCGTCTCGCATGGCTTGAAGATATGGTGCCGTGGCAAATGACAGAACAACATAAAACACTAACTGATGCCTTGGAAACACCAACAACAACCGGTGAAGATATTTACCTGCTGCAGTATTTCAAACCTTTGATAGATGTGCATGCAGTTGATATAATCCATCCGGACCTTGTGTCTTCAGGGGGCCTGCTTGAAACAAAACGCATCGGCGATTATGCTGAAGAAAAAGGTATCGCGATGGCAATGCACCAGGCAGGAACTCCAATATCATTTATGGCCAATGTACACTGTGCCGCAGCAACACAAAACTTCCTTGCTCTCGAACATCATTCAGTAGACCTCACCTGGTGGGAAAGTCTTGTGAAAACAACAGATGGCAGAAAGCTAATCGATAAAGGTTTTGCACCACTTCCGCTAAGTGCACCCGGTCTTGGTATCGAACTGAACGAAGAGGTGCTGAAACAACATCTTCATCCAAAAGATAAAACTTACTTCGCTCCGACAACTGACTGGGACAATGTTGCATCCCACGACAGAACCTGGAGTTAACACGAAATTTATTTGAAATGACTGAACGATCGTCTGCTATTTACCGGGTATTCTATATCCTTGCTGCTGCTTTTCTTCTTGGTTTCCTGACTGTAACACTGATGGGCATACATTCCTGGGGTGGCATACTGCTGATGGCAGCGCTTACATCACTTGCAATTGCCTTTCGTGGTAATTCTGTATTGCGTGGTTCTTCTTATACAGTTATTATTCTTGCAGTAGTAAGCCTGGCTATGTATTATCCATCTTATTTTGTCAGCGTTGGCGGATTCAAATTATCCGCGTTGATCGTTCCGCTACTGCAGATCATCATGTTCGGAATGGGAACTGAACTAAGTATCAAAGATTTTGCACAGGTGATGAAAATGCCAAAAGGAATTGTTGTTGGTGTGATCTGTCACTATACCATTATGCCGCTTGTAGGCTTTGCCGTGGCTAATCTTTTCAGTTTCCCTCCTGAGATAGCAGCGGGTATCATTCTCGTCGGATGCTGCCCGAGTGGACTGGCATCAAATGTTATGTCTTTCCTTGCGAAAGCTAATCTTGCTTTATCGGTTTCTGTAACAACGATCAGCACGTTGCTTGCGCCGTTCGTAACGCCATTCCTTATGCACTTGTTGGGCGGGAACTTTGTTCACATAGATCTCTGGGCGATGGTCTGGGATATCACCAAAATCGTGATCCTCCCTATTGTTGCCGGTCTTGCTTTTCATTACCTGGTGCGTGGCAGGTTCAGCTGGCTCGATAAAGCAATGCCGATATTATCGATGGCAGGGATTGCCCTGATCATTACAGTGATAACAGCAGCAGGACGTGATGCTTTATTGAAAGTGGGTGCATTGCTGATCATCGCAACATTCATTCACAACATTGCCGGCTTCTTCCTGGGTTATTGGTCAAGCCGCTTATTAAGATTCCCTGAAAAAGATTGTCGCACCATCGCGCTCGAAGTGGGTATGCAAAATGCCGGACTTGCTTCCGGACTTGCACTGACCATGGGCAAGATCGCAACGGTCGGACTCGCTCCTGCCATTTTCGGTCCAACGATGAATATCACCGGTTCATTTCTTTCGAGTTGGTGGCACAGCCGGGATCCGGAAGAATTGGACCGAAAGAGAAAACTGAAGAAGTAATTGATGCAGATTAACTGAAATTTTTATGATAAAAAAACTATTCAAAGGAGTTGACACACTGCCCTTGATTGCTATCAGCATTTGTATGCTTGGATTTTCTACGATTGCGAATGCACAGCAGATCAGCAAAGAAGAACTCATATTTCTTACACCTGAATGGAAGGGTGAAAGATATCCTGATGGAAGACCGAAGGTGCCGGATGATATCGTTGAACGAATGAAGAAGGTGAGCCAGGAAGAAGCCTGGTCAACAATGAAAAATGCGGGATATGGATACCAGGTTGCAGAGAACTGGCAACTGATCAATCCTGACAGTGTACTGGTGGGTCGCGCTGTAACCGCCACTTTCATGCCCGGCAGACCCGATGTATGGGGAGCAATTGATGCGCGTGGAAAAAAAGCAGGTAAGAAAGGACAGAACAGCTGGCCGGTGGATCTTCTTATAAAAGGTGATGTATATGTAGCTGATCAGTTTGGAGCTCACCGCAACGGTCCGACCATCGGTGATAATGTTGGCAATGCTATTTATGCAAAAACAGGAAACGGGATTGTTTATGATGGTGCGCTGCGCGATATAGAAGGTTTGAAAGAGATCGGTGGTTTTACATCTTTTTATACAAGCTATGATCCTTCCTATCACAATCCTACAGGTGACCTCACAACGATGATCATTGGGATCAACCAACCAACACGCATCAGGAATGTTACTGTTATGCCAGGTGATATTGTTCTTGGCAAACAGGGCATAGTAAGTTTTATTCCACCACACCTCGCTGAAAAAGTTGTAAAAACATCTGAAGTTGTAAGGCTTCGGGATATGTTCGGACACCTTCGCCTGAAAGAGGGGAAATATACTGCCGGGCAGATCGATGCGAGATGGTCGGATGATATTGAAAAAGACTTTTCGAAATGGCTGAATGAACATATAGACAAATTACCTGTACCGAAAGCACAGATACAGGAAATACTCAAAGAGAGAACCTGGTAACAGTATCTCCCCTCCTTTACAAGGGTGGGTGGCCGCCGGCGGGGTGGTCATTCCCCGCACTACCCAAAACCAATCTACCTACACACGGCTCCCTTTCCGGACGATCTTAAAAATCAAAAACAAACACCATGTCCAACAGAAGAAACTTCTTATCAAAAGCCGCGATCACTGCGGCAATGACAGCAATAGCACCAGTAGCTACCTTCGGAAAAGCCTACGAAGAGGCGCTCGATAAAACACCAATGCCATCATCACCCAAAGACCTGAAAATCACAGATATCAAATGTGGTTATATCAAAGGAAGTTTGTTTGTTAAGATCTATACCAACCAGGATATCTGGGGTTGCGGTGAAGGCGTTGATGCAATTCCCGGCACTTATCATCTTGTAAAGAACTTTGGCCTGCGGTTGAAAGGCAAAAGCCCGCTGAACGTACACCGGCTCTTCGAAGATATCAGGAGATCAGGATTTTTCCAGGGAGCACAATCAGGTATGTATATAGCTGTGTTATCTGCCATTGAGACCGCGCTCTGGGATCTTGCCGGCAAAGCGCTTGGTCTGCCGGTATACCAGTTACTGGGAGGTAAGTTCCGCGATAAGGTGAGGGTTTATTGCGATACAGCATTGTATCAGCGTAGTCTTCCAACTCCGAAGGATTTTGCAGAGGCAGCATTGAAGTCAAAACAGATGGGATTCAACGCGATCAAGTTTGATCTTGACCAGGGCAATGATCCCAATAAATATGATACCTATAACTGGACAGCCAGTCCCGCAGAGTTGCAGCGAATGGTCGATCAGCTTACTGCGGCCCGTGAAGCAGTCGGACCCAACATTGATATCTGTGCGGATATGCATGGGCGTTATGATGCCGTAACCGGTCAGCAGGTCGCCAAACGGCTGGAGCATCTGAACCTGATGTGGCTGGAAGAACCGATACCTGCAGAAAATGCTGAGGCGTACAAGATCATTGCTGATTCAACAAGTACACCTATCTGTGCCGGTGAGAATCATTACCTGGCCTATGGTTTCAGGAGGCTGCTGGAGATCGGTGCAGTTGATATCGTGATGCCTGATCTTCAGAAAGCTGGTGGTCTGGGTGAGGGTCAGCGGATCGCAAATCTTGCCAATCTATACTATGTTCCTTTTGCTCCGCATATGGTTGCATCGTTTCTTGGGGCCATGGCCTCGGCACATGTCTGTGCTTCTGTACCGAATTTTATGATCCTCGAATGGCAATCTTATTTTCATACTGATCCTATGTTTAAGGAGATCGTGAAGTATGACGGAGAATGGGTGAAAGATAGTTTCATAACCGTTTCGGAAAAGCCTGGTATCGGTGTCGATATCAATGAGGTGGCTATGAAGAAATATGCAATAAAAGATGTTCCTTTTTTTGAGTAATATCAGGGCTTAAATGTTGCGAAATTTCAGGCAGTAGTTTCGCAGATGCTATCAAAACAAAACGGTCAACAAATCAGCTACCTGATGTTGACCGTTTTTTAGTGGAGGATACCGGGCTCGAACCGGTCACCTCTAACATGCCATGCTAGCGCTCTACCAAATGAGCTAATCCCCCATTGTGAGGATTGCAAATATATATCCGTCGGTACACCTCACCAAAATCGATTTGAAACCAATATTAAAATATTCATAAGATTCGTTTCCCGTTGATATTCCACCTGTACAAGTCAGGATTTTCATACTTTGCGTTCCACAAAAACAGAAGCATGCGAATACATTTATTGTTATTGGGTCTCGTAGTTTCCTTTTTTGGCGTAAATGCGCAACAACATAATACGCTCACCAAAAAGGAAAAGAAAGAAGGATGGAAATTATTGTTTGATGGTAAGACCAACAAGGGATGGCATACCTATCTGCGCGACACGGTGGGTTCAAAATGGCAGGTTCATGATGGAGTGATCGCTTTTGACACCTCAAAACCAAGAAACGGAAGTGGTGACCTGGTAACAGATGAAGCTTTCGAAAATTATGAGCTGACGCTGGAATGGAAAATCTCAAAAGGTGGAAACAGCGGTATCATTTTCAATATCCAGGAGGAGAAGCAATTCCCTGCGACCTGGCTCACCGGCCCGGAAATGCAGGTGCTCGACAACATCGATGCATCTGATAACAAAAAACAGAATCACCTTGCGGGCTGTCTTTATGATATGGCGGGAGATTCATCAGTATCAAAACCAAAACCTGTTGGTGAATTCAATAAGGTACGCATTGTGCAGAATAAGGGGCATCTCACGCTTTGGCTGAATGATATCAAAACATTTGAAGGTGTGATTGGTGATGCAGACTGGAACGAGCGCATCGCTAAAAGCAAATTCAGTGATAAGGCGTTCACTAATTTTGCAAAGGTTGCAAAAGGAAAGATTGCTTTGCAGCAGCACCCGGGGGCGAGTGAGTGGAGAAATATTAAGATCAGGATGTTATAATAGAAAAGGGTGGTTGTTTCTTAAAA
>JBEVNF010000109.1:0-13407 GCA_040508255.1 Flavitalea sp. | reverse complement strand
GTTTAAGTATTGGTGGAAACCATACCATACACCTGCTGCGCCGGAACTTTGATGTAAACATCCTTCTTTTCAACAACCAGATTTACGGTCTTACCAAGGGACAATATTCACCAACTTCAGAACAGAGCAAGGTGACAAAATCCACTCCTTATGGTAGCCTGGATCATCCGTTCAACCCGCTGGCGCTTGCGCTGGGCGCGGATGCGACTTTTATTGCCCGCAGTATGGATCGTGATCCGAAACATCTGCAGGAAATGCTCAAACGCAGTCATGCGCACCATGGTTCTTCGTTTCTTGAGATCTATCAGAACTGCAACATCTTTAACGATGGTGCATTTGAGATTTTTACTGAAAAAAGCAGCAAGCCAACGGAGGCGTTATTCCTAGATCAGGGTAAGCCGTTGACATTTGGTGCAACCCAGAATAAAGGGATCAAACTGGATGGCTTCAGACCGGTGGTTGTTGACCTGAACGAAGGTCATAGCGTTGATGATCTTTGGGTACATGATGAAAAAGACTTCTACAAAGCCCAGGTATTGGTAAGAATGTTTGATGATCCGCGAATTGAGGGTCACCTGCCAAGACCATTCGGGGTATTTTATAAAGGCGATCGTCCGACATATGAGGACACGCTGAATCTTCAGATTGAAGATATTATCGCTTCAAAGGGGGAACCTGACCTCGACAAGTTATTGAGGGGAAGGGAGACCTGGGAGATTTTTTAAGGTAATTATTGCTGTGATTATTGCTGCATGCTGAGAGGCTTAAGGGGATTGGTATGTGGTGGAAAGAGGTCCTGTGTGCAGCTTGTCCCATTCCCGTCATCCGCCACGGCGAATGTCGTTCTCTTCCCGGAGCCGGGGAAAAAAAATGCCAGCGATGGAAATCGCCGGCCTGTGCTTACCTCTGAAACCACAAAAAGAAAGAAGTTAGAGGGTATCAATAGTAAATTGAAAAATGACGGGTTTTTCGGATGTAATATCTTCAGGTGATCTGATCAATATCTAATCCTTCTTATATCTCGGCTAATACACTAATGGATAAGTCATTCAATGGTTGCAATGCGCAAAAAAGAAGAATCCTATTTTGCTACATCAAATCAACAAAGTTCACATATACGATTATCGTATATGCATCACAGTAATACTTAACCAACGAAATTTAGAAGGTACTAACAAAGAGGGTACAAACAGAAAGATTCAAGGGGTGACGGGATCAGGGGATAAGAAAACAATCAGGCTTAATAACAAACCACAACAGGCTTCTTAATAGTTGATTTGAAAATAGAACTTGGATGTCCGGGATGATAGAGAGATTGGATTGAAGAGGCTTTGGGCATCTGTGCAGACAAGCGTCCTAATGCATGAGCCGGAGTAAAAGTAAATACTGTTTATCGAAAAATCAATATTTTCTTTAAAAATCTTTAACTGAGACTTTACATTCATTAAGTACTTAACACAAGTCAAGTCTTACTTAATGATCCTCCAAATGCAGTACTGCACCGGTTTCTAATGAACCGATGCAATTTCTTTATCAGCTGCTTTATAGATCTTCTCTTTTTTATAATCAAACCACCATTTGGGAGCAGTCTTCTTCATGAGTGTGTCGATGTTACGCATACCAATAAGGTTCCATGCGCCATGAAGCTTGCCGCCAATGGTTGATTGAAGTGCGCGAAGGCTCATTGCAAACCCGCTATCAAGATACTCCATATGATGCCAGTAACCTGCAGGCATAAACAAAGTGTCACCATGTTCAAGTGTTACTTCATAACCTTTAGCGTATTTGATAGCAGGAAACTGAGTATAGTCCGGCTTGCCATTTTGCTTGTCGTAGTTTGAAAAATCTGCAAGACTCATCACTTCAAATGGCTTGCGATAAAGTTTATGTTGTTCTCCGTAAGGAAACAACAATACCTTCTTACGTCCCACAAACTGAGTATGAAAGATGTGAGACAGATCCATATCGAAGTGCATATGTGTAATGCTGGTTTCACCGCCAACAAACAACATCGGGTACTTCTTGATGAAGCCCTTCATGTAATCGTCAGGCCACGTGAAATCATTGGTAAGCTGAGGTGCGTGATCAAAGATGTTGAACAAAAAGATCCGCCAGCCGGCAGGTCCCTTACTTATCATGTCCACATATTCACCAAATGTTTTGTAATCGTCAGCCGAGTTTACGGGAGTATACGCATCACTCTTTACATTATTATACAGGCCAACCTGCTTGTCACCCACAATTGATTTGAAATACTCCCAATTCCATTTGGAGTAAGCCGGCCATTGTTTCGCCATATCACGGATCACCAGCGGCTTCATCGGTCTGTAGTAACGCTGCTGAAAATCTGACGCACTGATTGAATCTACTGTATCAACAGGTTGTAATTGCATATCTGGGTTTTGCGCAAATTTAATATTAAATTCATCTGAACGTCACCTGAATAAATAAGAAAAGATTGATTTTGACAGTTCTATTACAGGCGGCACGATTTTTTATCTTATTGTTTAACAATTAGTTAAACCTTTTTTATGTTACTGAATTTTCATCCGGATAATCCTCAACCAAGAAATATCAGGACAATTGTGGACACCCTCCGGAAAGGGGGAATCATCATTTATCCAACCGATACGATCTATGGGCTTGGCTGTGATATTTTCCAGCCTGATGCAATTGAACGAATCTGTCGTATCAAACAGGTGGACCCGCTCAAAGCTCAGCTCTCCTTTGTCTGTGCCGACCTCAGTGACATGAGTCAATACACAAAGAGCCTCTCTACACCGATGTACAGGATGATCAAAAGCTATCTGCCCGGTCCATACACATTTATACTTCCAGCATCAAAGGAGGTGCCTAAGTTATTGAAAAGCAAGAAGAATACCGTTGGATTAAGGATTCCCGACAATAATATCGCGCTTTCCATCGTGCGGGAACTCGGTCATCCCATACTCAGCGCATCATTGCCCGGCGAAATGGTCGAGGAATACACTGACCCTGAGCTGATCTATGCAAACTTTAACAAACTGGTGGATATCGTGGCGGATGGCGGTATTGGCGGCACCGTGCCCTCAACCATCATCGATTGCACCACGGACGAACCGGTTGTAACACGTGTGGGACTGGGTGAATGGCCCGCTGAGTAATATCTTTGCAAAAAATAGAGAAAGGAATGACACCTGAATATCAGCAGTTTTTTGGAAAGGATTTCACGCTTGAAACAAACCGTGTATTGTTAAGACTGATGCAGCCTGAAGATTTTGAGGCATTGGAAAAACTGGCAAACGACCCTGAAATTTTTAGATGGTTCTCTAAAGATCTTTCGCAACCAGGTGAACTGAAGACTTGGATGGACGATGCATTCAATGCAAGAGTTGCGGGAACACGTGCACCACTCGTAATTATCGATAAGGATACGCAGGAGGTTTGTGGATGCACCAGCTATGGTAACATCAATTTCCCTGAACAAAGAATTGAGATCGGCTGGACCTGGCTAGGCAAAGACTATATAGGAATGGGTGTTAACCGCCAGGCAAAATTTGCTCTCATCAGCTTTGCATTTTACGTGATGCATATCGAAAGAGTCGAACTGAAAACTGATGCGTTGAATGAACGTGCCCGTGCAGCAGCGCTTAAAGTTGGCATGATCCCCGAAGGAATCCTCAGGAGCCATATGATTGTTCAGAATGGCCGTCGCCGCGATTCTATGTACTTCAGTATTCTCCGCTCTGAGTGGCCGGAAAGAATGCAGAGTTTTTTTAATGATATGATATGATTTGATCTGCCCTGTTTGATTTAACTTGAATAGCATGAAACCTCACATCTATGCAAAAATTCATGCTGGCTATATCTGCAGTTCTTATTGCTGGTAATATCAATGCACAACAATCATTTACAATAACGGGCCAGGCCTCTGATCTGAACGGTCAATACATCTACCTGATGTATTCAGGCTCAGAAAACAGGTCTGTGAAGGATAGCATCAAAGTTAAACAAGACGGTTCCTTCATCTTGACGGGATCAATACCGCATCCTACGGTTGCCTGGCTGTCATCAGCCTCGAAGCTGGTGGGTGATGACGACCCGAACAAAACTGCTATCTGGTTAGATCCGGGTCAGATGACTGTAAGTCTCAGAAAGAACGCATTTAAAACCGCGGTCATTACGGGTTCAGAATCGCAAAGGCAGTATGCCGGATTGCAGTCTAAATATGATGAGATCACTCAGAAAATGAAATCTGTGTCTGATGAATATCAAAAAGAAAAGAACCCGGAAAAGAAAGCTGCAATCCGTGACAAACTTGAACCTTTTCTCACAGAATATTCAAAGGCTGACGAAGACTTTATCAAGAAGTACCCACAGTCATATGTAACCGCTTTTCAGTTGCGCTTCCTGGTTTCGTCACAACCTCTTGAAGTACTTGAAAAGTATTATGCTGCCCTTGGATCGAAAATCCAGGAAAGCGTCTATGCAAAAGCTATTGCCAGGGATATTGCAGCATTGAGACGTGGTTCACCGGGAGCAGTTGCTGCCGTTTTTTCGAAACCAGATCTGATTAATAAAAGCTTCAACCTTGCAGACTTCAAAGGCAAAAGCTATATCCTCATTGACTTCTGGGCGAGCTGGTGTGTTCCGTGTCGTAAAGGAAATCCGCATCTTCGCGAGTTGTATACAAAATATAAAGACAAAGGATTTGAAATAGTTGGTGTATCTGATGATGATTCAAGACCAGATGCATGGCGTAAAGCTATTGAAGTTGACTCTATAGGAATCTGGCGTCATGTGCTTAGAGGGTTTGATATGGACAAGAGATCAAAAGGTTTAGAGAACCCTGACGATGTAAGTGATCTTTATGGTATTCATACATTACCCACAAAAATCCTCATTGACAAAAATGGAGTCATCATCGGCCGGTATAGTTCTGAAGAAGGACCGCTTGATGAAAAGCTGAAAGAAATATTCGGCAGTTAACAAAAAGGCCCCCGCGAAAACGCGGCGGCCTTAACCTTACCATACAAACATCAATTATCAAACATTAACAAACCTTCGTCTTAATCAAATCTCCTGTGGTTACGATGATGACCATAAGGCGCATGTGCTTTGTGACCTTTGCGCATTTGTTTTCGGTCATGATATCCATACCTGTCATCGCGACGGCCATATGATCCATGTTTACGATAATATCGTTTTTCCATCGCCAGACGATGTCGATCATGTTTTGAAATATGTCCGCGTTTGTGATGCCCGTTCATGTGCTTTGCCACACGTTCTTTTTCAAACTCTTTCCTTCCTCTTCCTGATTGGGCGTTGGCGCTGGTTACTGCAAAAGTGATGAGTAAGCTGAGTGCAAGAATGAATTTACCTTTCATGATTTTTCGTTTTAATTGTGCTACTTATACATGAGAAGGCGGGAGAAGGCAGTAGTTTAACCGCTAACAAAACATTAACTATCAGTCGAAAAGCTCAGGCAAAGCAACACATTGAAACGTCTTCCTGTGATAGTTACTCATACCATGCTGGCCGATAGCTTCACGATGGGCGCGGGTACCATAACCTTTATTCGCGTTCCATTTGTAATGCGGAAACTCATCGTGCAGTTTCAGCATGTAATCATCACGATAGGTTTTTGCGAGAATACTTGCAGCAGCGATAGATGCATAAATTCCATCACCCTGGATAATGCAGGAGTGAGGAACTTTTTTATAGGGAGTAAAACGATTGCCATCAATGATCAGGTACTTCGGTTTCTTCACAAGCTGATCTATTGCAAGATGCATTGCTTTGAATGAAGCTTTCAGAATATTGATCCTGTCAATTTCTTCATGATCAACCTGTGCCACCGCATACGCAAGTGCATTTGCTTCGATGAAGGTCCTTAACACCGATCTGTTTTCTTCCTTTACCTGTTTGGAATCGTTCAGCAGTGGATGATAAAAATCCTGGGGGAGAATGACGGCCGCAGCGAATACAGGTCCTGCGAGACAACCTCTTCCGGCTTCGTCGCAGCCGGCTTCCAACAACTTCGTTTGATGATATACCTGTAACACTGTTTCCTTTTGCTGACCTCAAAAGTACTGTTTGCATTAATTTTTTACATCTTTGCGCTCTTGTTTCTTTCCACAACAAAGTGGATAAATTACTAATGCATGGAGATTGCAGCTTATTTTATTGCGGTGATTATCGGGATCTCGCTGGGGCTCATCGGCGGGGGAGGTTCTATTCTCACCGTGCCTGTGCTTGTTTATATGCTGCATGTTGATCCGCTGGTGGCAACAACATACTCGCTATTCATTGTGGGTATTACAAGCCTCGCCGGCGGTGCGAGGGCATATACAAGGAAGCTGGTTGATTTCCGTGCGGTATCATTATTTGGCATTCCTTCGATCCTTGCAATATTTGTAGCCCGTCATTTTATTCTGCCTGCAATACCTGATTACATATTCAGTATTGGGAATATTACTGTTACAAAAGGAGTTATGCTGATGGTGGTGTTTGCTGTGCTGATGTTTCTTGCTTCACTTTCTATGATCAGGAAAGAAAAGGCAGTATTAGAGGAGGATGCAGCGCAAATTGCTGTTCCCATCCATCATAAAACTGAACCCAATCTCTGGCTGATCCTGCCGGGGCTGGCAATTGGTTTGCTCACAGGATTGCTTGGAGCCGGCGGAGGTTTTCTCATTATTCCCACACTGGTTCTGATCATCAGGATCCCAATGAAAACCGCTGTGGGTACGTCGCTGATCATCGTTGCCATAAACTCTGTGTTTGGCTTTGTTTTCAGTCTCAATCAACATTATCTTGACTGGCCGCTGCTACTGATCTTCACCATACTCGCGATCGGAGGAATCTTTATCGGCACCAAACTGAGCGAAAAGATTTCAGGTGAAACACTTCGCACAGGCTTCGGGTGGTTTGTGCTTGTAATGGGCATTTATATATTTCTGCGCGAACTGATCTTTATTCCCTCCTGATAAAAAATCATTCTGAAAACCAAAGTTTTTGGTACCTGATCAGGCTTTCCCGCACTAACTTTGCAGGCGCAATGGAAAGCTCTACAAATATCCTCTCTGAAAGCGATTATCAAAAGAATGGATCGCGCGCGGTTGCTATCTGGATTTATATCGGTGTGTTTATGTTACTGGTGCAGGTGATACTTGGAGGTATCACAAGGCTGACCGGATCCGGACTATCAATCACAGAGTGGAACGTTGTTACAGGAGCATTACCGCCAATGAGCGAAGCGCGTTGGGTGGAAGAATTTGACAAATACAAAGCCACCCCGCAGTTCAGACTGCTGAACATGGATTTTACAATTTCAGATTTCAAATTCATTTTTTTCTGGGAGTGGTTTCATCGTTTCTGGGCAAGAATGATAGGTGTTGTATTCGTTGTTGGGTTCATATACCTGGTTACAAAGAAAAAGCTGAAAAAGGGAATGCAGAATCCATTGCTGATCCTGTTTCTTCTGGGAGCATTGCAGGGTGCAGTAGGTTGGATCATGGTAGCAAGCGGCCTCACAGGTGATGCCATTTATGTAAAGCCAACAAGACTTGCCATGCACTTCGTTTTCGCAATGGTATTGATTGCCTATGCATTCTGGTTCGCATTACAGTTATCTGTCCCTAAAGAACAAAGAGCCGACGTTCCTTCAGTAAAGAAACAATCACTTACCATACTCACGGTATTGTTCTTTCAACTGATCTATGGTGCTTTGATGGCCGGACTGAAAGCCGCAACAGCTGCTGCAACATGGCCCGATATCAATGGAAGTATCATTCCTTCCAACCTTTTTAAAGAATCTCCGCTTTTTCTCAATTTTCTTGAAAACACACAAACAGTTCATTTTATTCATCGCGGATTAGCTTATGCGCTACTCATTCTGATCCTTGTTTTTTTTATAAGGACAAAAAAACTCGCGCTCAAAACAAGATATCTTTCGAATGCATCTGCGATTGTTCTTGTACTTGTATTGATTCAGGCCGTTCTTGGGATTATCTCAGTTCTGATCAGTCCCGGCATCGTACCTGGCAAATGGGGTGCGTTTGAATGGATGGCACAATTGCACCAGGTAGTCGGAATGCTACTAACATTGGGTATTGTTGCGACATGGTATCTCAGCACAGGAAAAACTTTTAACCGGAACTTATAGCCAGGGACTTAGATTTTTAAGTTGTTTATTGTAATTTGACAGCAACGCTTGTCTTAACCCAGCGTCTGTCGAAACGAGACCCTGCATGAAAGTATTTTTTAAAGGACTATATTATTCTTTTCCCGTTCAGCTGGTCTTGCTTCATTTTAAAAAGTTCCAGGTTTTACTGATCTTCTGGTATCTGCTGTTCAGCACTGTAAGTGGATCTTTTATGAACAGCTTTGGTGCCGCTTCATTGTTTCTTGCGCCGGAATATCACGGAGAGGTTAACTTTCTCAGTGCCTCCATAGTGGGTATTGCAATTGGTATATTTATCATGAGCTGGAACATAACCACATTCATTCTTTTCAGCAGGCATTTTCACTTCCTTGCAACCACAACAAAACCTTTTCTTAAATACTGTATCAACAACGGTGTCATACCGGTTACCTTCCTGATCTATTATTTTATAGAAGCGATCCTGTTTGATACAAGGAAAGAACTGATGGCTCCGGCAGAGATCGTTTATCTCAGTGCCGGATTTTTATCAGGTTTAATCCTGATAGTTGCCATCTCGTTATTGTATTTTTTTCGTGCAGATATCAGCATCATCAGGCGCCTTACCCCGGTGATCACAAATCCACAGTTATTAAAAGCACAGTTCAGCAAACGCGAAAGAAAGATCCAGGTCAGTCGTGTGATCCGGGTTCAATGGTATCTGAATTCATTGCGCCGCGTAAAGAAAGTGAGAGACGTTTCGCATTATAGCAATGATTTTCTTGAGTCTGTTTTCAGCCGTCACCACTTTGCAGCTGTACTCTCCATTTTTATTGCATTTATATTTCTTGTGATCATGGGGTTCTGGGCAGATGAACCATTGTTCCAGTTGCCCGCAGCTTCAGGCATTACTATATTCTTTGCTATCCTGATCGCTGTATCAGGTGCCTTTTCATATTTCCTGCACAATTGGTCGCTTCCGTTCCTTGTTTTGTTGTTTGCAGTGCTGAACCTGTTGTACCGCTACGATGTGATTGATCCGACTAATAAGGCATATGGATTAAATTATACCAACCGAAGTGAGCGGCCTGTTTATGATCAGGAGAAACTACTCGATATCATGAGTGGAAAAAATTACAATCGTGATAAAGAGAACATGATCAGTATTCTGAATAAATGGAAAGCAAAGCAGAAATCTGAAAAGCCTGTGATGCTGATCATCAATACAAGCGGCGGTGGTAACAGGAGTGCGAATTTTACAATGAATGTATTGCAGCGTCTTGATAGTCTCAGCGCCGGTACTTTGATGGATCAGACCTTTCTGATTACGGGTGCATCCGGTGGAATGCTTGGTGCAACTTATTTCCGCGAGTTATACAAAGAAAAGCTTGCCGGTAAAAAGATCAATATGTGTGATCCGAAATATGTTGATGATATTTCGCAGGATCTGCTCAATTCATTGTTTACTTCTTTTGTTGCCAGGGATCTTGCTTCACCCGCCCAGAAATTCAATGTAGGCGACTTTCAATACATCAAGGATCGTGGTTATGCTTTTGAACAGAAGCTTGCCGAAAATACCCATGGCGTACTTGACAAACAATTACGCGATCTCGCGCCTGATGAAGCAGCAGCAAAGGTGCCACTGATGTTTTTCAATTCAGTGATCGCACGCGATGGACGTAAGATGATCATCAGCTCACAGCCAATCAGCTTTATGATGCGGCCGGTGTATGATACTTCAAATATGATGTCTGTAGATGCAGATGCAGTAGACTTCCAGGCCTTGTTTGCCAAACAGGATCCTGGTAATCTCAGGCTGTTAACAATGCTGAGAATGAACGCAACCTTTCCTTATGTGTTGCCCAATGTGTGGTTGCCAACCACACCTGTGATTGATGTGATGGATGCCGGTCTGCGTGATAACTACGGTCAGGAATCATCGATCCGTTTTGTACAGGTGTTCAGGGATTGGATCCATGAAAATACTTCAGGTGTTGTGTTTATACAGATCAAAGACAGAAAGAGCGGGGGATGGGAAGATCCGTATCAATCTCACGATGTAACTGAACTTATCACAAAGCCGATGTTGTTACTGCAATATAACTGGCATCGTATGCAGGAGTATTCACAGGATGAAATGCTTGGTCTCACACAAGCTGTGATCGGAAAGCAACTGCATAAGATCTCATTTCAGTATGTACCAAAGAAAGAAGATGGTCGTGCGGCGCTTAGCTTTCATCTCACCAAAAGAGAAAAAAAGAATATCGCGGCAGCACTCGATAGTGACAACAATATGAAAGCTTTCGGGAAATTTACAGAGGTTTTACGCTAACAATCTGAATGCATTTCTTACCACCTTTATCTTGAACTTCTCCCCGGTTTCTACGGGATCGCCATCAATATGCAATGGAGCAAGTTTGTGATTTATCACGGTTAGTTCAGAGGTCTGAAAGTAAATAATGTTCTGTTTTATGAATTTGCTGTCTAACTTCTGAAGCGCATTAAATCCTGTTGCCTGGCTGATGATAGAAAAGGGCATGGTCAGCTTACTCATTTTTTTTATAATGACGATATCTACCAAACCGTCGTTCAGACTGGCTTTCGGGGCAATTGTAAAATTGTTGCCGAACTGGTTACTGTTCGCAATACAAAGAAAAAAAGCCTCTGCTTCAAAGGTTGTTTCTTTTGATCTGATTGTAAAAGGGTAAGCCTTTGCATTGAAATAATTCATTGCAGAGATCCTGATGTAAGTTTGTAAGCCTCTTCTTTTTTCCTTTGCAAAATCATGCGCCACCTGTGCGTCAAACCCGATACCGCAAAGCATACATGAAAACCGCTCATTGATATAGAAACCATCAACGGGCGAGGAGTTTCCCCTGAATATCACGTCCAGTGCCTTTCCCGGTGATGCAGGTATGCCCGCTGTAAAGGCAAGTCCGTTACCTGAACCCATAGGGATAATTCCAATATTTACGTCGATACCATGCAGATGAGTTGCCACTCCGTTCACGGTTCCGTCACCACCGCAGATAATCACATCGGTGATCTTTTCTTTGGTCATTTTTTTTGCGAGCCAGGCATAGTCTCCGTCTTTATCAGTTGGCAGAATCTCGAAGGGCAGGTTCTCCGCGGTTGTTCTTGCTTCGATCATTTCACGAAGACTTTTCTTTTTCGCAGTGCCTGAGATGGGGTTAATGAGGTAGACAAGTTTTCTCACGCCGGAAAGATACTTCATCTAAAGTTTACTTAAGATGCTATGAAGGCAAGAGGCAAACAGTTATCTTTAGTTATGCGGAAAATTCTTCTTGTTTTACTTGTGCTCGTTGGCGTTCTTATCCTTGGTTATATGCTGGGTCCGGCACCAGCTACGCCATTGTATGATAAGAAGCTCCATCCGGTTCCTGCTGAGCCAGCTACCCTTGAAAGCTTCATCAGCAAAAACGAGTCAAAACATAAGTTGAAGCCAGATAACCAGGCGAGGGTGATCTGGTTCAATGATTCTATAAAAAAGAAAACGCCTTATTCTATTGTATATCTGCATGGCTTTAGTGCCTCGCAGGCAGAAGGCGACCCGATACATAAGAACATCGCAAAAGAATTCGGGTGTAATCTTTATCTGTCAAGACTGGCAGAGCATGGCATCGATACCACGGAATCGATGATGAATCTCACTGCAGATAAATATTGGGAATCTGCGAAAGAGGCATTGGAAATAGGCAAACAACTTGGCGGGAAAGTAATATTGATCGGTACTTCAACCGGTGGTACAAATGCAATTCAGCTTGCTGCTGCATATCCTGACCAGGTTGCTGCGCTCATCCTGTTATCGCCGAATATTGCCATCAACGATCCAAGTGCTTTTCTGCTGAACAACCCATGGGGGTTGCAGATCGCAAGAACCATCATCGGCTCACCCTATATGACGTCGCAGGACAAGCGACCGATCAATATGCAGTACTGGGATACACATTACAGGATCGAAGCTGCGGTTGCTTTACAGGAGCTGCTTGAGACCTCGATGACCAAAGAGAACTTTGAAAAGATCAACATGCCGACCCTGTTGCTCTATTATTATAAGGATGATATCAGGCAGGACAGTACAGTGAAAGTTTCTGCAATGAAGGAGATGTTTGATGAAATAGCTACACCTGCCACAAAAAAGAAACAAGTTGCCATGCCCAATGCCGGCACACATGTTATTGGCTCTTATATCCGTTCGAAAGATGTTGCGGGAGTTCAGAAACAGATCGAAGATTTTTTCCAGACTACACTTGGTCTGCAAAAGGTGCAGTAAATTCAGTTTCTAATAACTGCTTATGACTGCTTCGCAAAGATTTCTTGCACTGGATGTGTTTCGTGGAATGACCGTCTGTTTTATGATCATCGTGAACACGCCGGGAAGCGGGGAAACAACCTTCTCCCCGCTGCTTCATGCGAAGTGGCATGGATTCACACCCACCGATCTTGTTTTTCCATCTTTTCTTTTTGCCGTAGGTAACGCGATGAGTTTCGCCACCAAAAAATGGGAAACCATGGCGCAGTCGCAGGTGCTGATGAAAATCTTCAAAAGAACTTTTATTATTTTTCTGCTGGGCTACCTGATGTATTGGTTCCCTTTTGTAGATATCACTGCCGATGGGGTTCATCTGCGTCCCTTTGCAAAAACCAGAGTATTTGGTGTATTGCAAAGGATCGCGCTTTGTTACGGGTTCACTGCCCTGATGGTTTATTACCTGAAACCAAGAATGATACTCAGTATTTCGGCAGCATTGCTGATCTTATACTGGGCAGTGATGATCTGGTTTGGCGGAACCCCTGATCCGCTTGCACTTGAATCCAATGCCGGAACCATACTTGACCGCTTCCTGCTTGGCAATGATCATCTATATCATGGTGAAGGGGTTGCCTTTGACCCGGAAGGATTGCTCAGTACTTTCCCTGCTATTGTTAATGTAGTTGGGGGATATTTCGCAGGCAGGTTTATTCTGCTGAAGGGTAAAACCTATGAGGGCCTGAGCAAACTGCTGCTGGCAGGCGCGGCACTCCTGGCAGTTGCTTATCTGTGGAACCTTGAATTTCCTGTCAATAAGAAGCTTTGGACCAGCTCTTTTGTTTTGCTCACGGTTGGACTCGATTGCCTGATCTTAGGAGGTATTATATATGTGGTCGACTTCCTGCAGAAAACCCGGTGGACAGTCTTTTTCCAGGTTTTCGGTAAAAACCCGCTTTTCATTTACCTGCTTTCAGAGGTAATCGCCATTCTTCTCTACTTTTTTCATGTGGAA
>JBEVNF010000080.1:0-4324 GCA_040508255.1 Flavitalea sp. | reverse complement strand
CAATGGACCGCTCTCCACATAATCAAAGCCCATATTATAACCGGCTTCTGTGTATTCCGCAAATTCATCGGGGTGCACAAAACGCTGCACCGGCAAATGCTTACGGGTAGGTTGCAGGTACTGGCCAATGGTAATTACGTCCACACCATTCGCCCGAAGGTCCTGCATGGTTTGTAATACTTCCTCTTTAGCCTCTCCCAAGCCCAGCATAATGCCGGATTTGGTTCTCATACCGTTTTCTTTCAGGTATTTCAACACTTCCATACTCCTCCAATACCGCGCCTGGATGCGTACCTGGCGGGTCATACGTTCTACCGTTTCAATATTGTGCGATACCACTTCAGGCGCCGCCTCAATAATCCGTTGAATATTTTCTTTCTGGCCTTTAAAATCCGGAATCAAAGTTTCAAGTGTAGTACCGGGCGTTAAAGCTTTAACTGCTTTTATGGTGTTGTACCAGATAATGCTTCCGCCGTCTTTAATTTCATCCCTGTCAACAGATGTAATTACAGCGTGTTTAACTTTCATTAAATAAATAGCTTCGGCTACACGTTGGGGTTCGTCCCAATCAACTGGTGCAGGTCGGCCGGTTGCAACGGCACAAAAGCCACAGCTCCTGGTACAAACATTACCAAGGATCATAAAGGTTGCAGTTCCTTCGCCCCAGCACTCACCCATATTCGGGCAGTTACCACTTTCGCAGATCGTATGCAGTTTATGCGTGTCAACAAGACCACGAACGTGCTTATAGCTTTCACCGATCGGCAGCTTCACACGTAACCAATCAGGTTTTTTGACTTTGGAATCCTGACTGATATTGCTAACTATAGGTAATTCATCCATAATGCTAATTTTCAAGGCTTTTGACGCCCCGGCCCATTAAGAAACAGCCCGGAAGGCAAAAAGTTTGACAGGCAAAAAATCTGGTTCAGATGCCTGCGCAATATGTGCGAAAGTACATCACTTTGACGGGTTTATGAAAGGTTTGGACCTGAGATTGCAGCTACTTTCGTCGCCCAAGCAGCAGCGTCACATAAGCACTGAAGAAGAAGTCTTTAGGATCATTATACGCCATCTGTGCAACCTTGCGGCCGTAATATTCCGCCTGGAGACCAACTTCAATGGCGGTTACACCATCGTTGAGCCGGCCGTAATCAAAACGCATGGCGGTTTTTACCTGTGCCCCAGCCTTTAGTTGAGCCTGGCGCCAGCCGGCACCAATACCTGCGGCCTTTATTTCGTAGTAATTGCTGTCGATGATCAGCGGGTAGCCGCGACGGATAGTCTGGTTGAACTGGTCCTGCACATCCACAAGGTAGGGCTTGGCGATCCCGAGAATCAAGCCACCACCATAAACCAGGCTCACCTGAACACCATTTTTATTACCCTTTCCGCCAAGCACACGTTGTTCGGCAACACCGGCCTTGAACTGAAAAAAGTTATTCATCTTTCCATAAACAACAGAGTTTACCTGGAAAGCATTTGCCGAAGCAGCCTGTCTTTTTTCCTTTGGATGTTTCTTTTCACTCAATTCAAACTGAAGACGGAATGTTTTGCGTGGAGTTTTAAACCGGCCGGCTTCATATGATATTCCATATCCATCTGTGGCTAGCTTGATACCAAAGATGCTGTGTTTATTGAATATCATCTCACCCTCTTCTTCCTGGCGGAGTAAAGCATTGATTCGTTCTTTTTTTGCAGCTTTCTTATTTTCCTTCCTCGAAACTCTGCCTGGATTGTCTTGCGCCATAGCTGAACCAACTACGATACAGGCGAGCAATAACGAAACAATTTTCTTCACCGGTAATGATTTGATTTATCTAACGTAAATTTAGTCTAAAAATTGATATGACCTCTACAGTTGTATACGAAGGAAATCTAAGGACAGTTTGTACGCATCTTAATTCAGGAAACACAATCGAAACGGATGCCCCTCTCGACAACCAGGGCAAAGGTGAAAGATTTTCACCAACCGATCTGGTGGCTACTGCGCTTGGAAGCTGCATGCTTACTATCATGGGGATAAAAGCAAGAGATATGGAGGTTGATCTTAAAGATGTAAAAATCGAAGTGGAGAAGATCATGAAGTCCGAACCGAGAAGGATCGGTGGGATAAATTTAACATTTCATATCCCTTCTTCAGCAGAAGCTGACGAAAAACAAAGAACAATACTTGAACGAGCTGCACATACCTGTCCGGTGATTTATAGCATCAACCCTGAAATTGAAGTAAACGTAAAATTCAACTGGGCCGTTACTGTTTAATACCGACTGACAGCTGATCCTTTCCCGGTTGATAATCGTTCCCGGAAAGAATAAAATTACCAACCGCACATTCAAGGCATCGTTTCTGATCACAGTAGGAAGTCTTCAGCTGATATAATGACTGTGTGTCAAAGGCATTTACCGACTTTATTCCAAAACCGTAAAACCTCGTGGTGATACGGTTTTTTTCTGCCCCAAGCAGATCAAGCCAGTACAGTGCCTTGTCGCGCAGAATCTCATCCTGGTGATACTGCCCATACACAAACACCATTGGAACCACAGTATTGATGATGATGGTATCAATCATCTGCTCTCCCAGTTTTTTGGGCTGATAACAGGATGTTTCGCCAAACCTGTAATGATAATGCCAGAAATCACCCGCAGTCACATCAAAGATTTTCTTCAGTTCCGCAAGTTGTGTCAATGAAAGGATCTTTGAGAAAAGATGTTCCGCATAGGTCATGAGCACAGAAAGTTGCGCAAGACGGATCGTAGGAAAATTAACCGGTCGCATCCGCAGAAAATGAACGGGAGCAAAAACGGTACTGAGATCATATTTCTTTTTCAGGAAACGGTATTCCTTTTTCAAAAGCGTATGATAATCGCCGCTTGCCTTTCCACCTAACAGGTTGGCCTGGCCGAAAAGCATTGCCTCAACCTGGTGAGGATTGGAACGATGACGCGCAATGATCGTCGAAGGTAAACTCCGGGCAACAGCTTCAAAAACCTCCTTGTTTACTGTGATACCGAAGTTCCTTGCAAGCATCCACCAAAATACTTCCTCCCAGTGATTTTTGCTTTCTGCGAGATAATCAAGGATCTGTTTTGTTTTCGATTGCAGTCTTTCGATCACGAGCGTTTCTTTCCATTTCATCCAGACAAGTTCATTCACGGATGCAATGGCTGAACTACAGGGAATATTTGTTGTTCCCATCATCCACTCCTCATATTGTTGCAACAAAACCCGCGGAACCCTTGCTGAAAGTTCAATCATTGGTAAATGGAAGGCCTGATCTTTCAGATCATTTTCCCAGACCACATGAAGGATCACATTGTTGTAGTTATGATCATGTTGATGACCATGTATGAACCATTCGGACGCTTTCACATGCAGTTCTATATTTCCTGCCCAAAGCCTTTCCCCTATCCTTACTCTTCCTCCAAGAAAATCCGGCCCCTGGTTGGTATTATACGTTCCGGGTGAAATGATCGCACATGGCTCGGGGACCTCGCCCGTGGTCATCAATTCACGATGGTTGTAATACTGATGCTGCCAGATATACTGTAATAATCTTTCCGTCATTGCCACTGGCTTTGAACGGAAAATTAGGTTTGATGCAAATCAGCGCAATGAGGATAATCTCAGACCTTACCGCTTTTTAACGCTTGTAAAACGCGGCTCACAGGCAGTCCCATCACATTGTAAAAATCTCCATTGATAGATCGTATACCTGCCACACCGATCCACTCCTGTATCCCATAGGCACCGGCCTTGTCAAAAGGTTTGTATTGCTGAATATAATAACGGAGCTCAGCTTCACTCAGATCATGAAAGGCCACCTCTGTTACATCAGAGAAATAATGCTCCTCCAGACCCGAGATATATACACCGGTGATCACCTGGTGCGTTTGTCCCGATAAACCGGATAGGATCTCAAATGCGTTCTCTTCTGAAACAGGCTTGCCTGTAACCTTTCCTGCAGCAACGACAATGGTATCTGCCGCGATAATGATATCGTGGGGTTTTTTGTTCTGAATGAGAAACTCACGAACAGCAACAGCTTTTTGTTTTGCAATATAGATCGGGATCTCCGGCAATGATAAGGAAGAGGGATAGGTTTCTTCAGTAGGCACCACCACTACTTCAAACGGCACTTCGGCCCATTCGAGCAATTGTTTCCTGCGCGGAGACTGTGAAGCAAGAATTATTTTTTTGTCAATAAAGGATGTATATGGATGAGTCATCAGCAACTGGAGATTATAACGGTCATATACACACTAAACACAAACCTGTCAGAAATAAATTTTAAACAAAACCATTGAGATGATTCCCGTAGCC
>JBEVNF010000048.1:0-3424 GCA_040508255.1 Flavitalea sp. | reverse complement strand
AACGCAATAATGAAGGTTACTGAGAAATTTGGTTTCCCTATCAATACGTTCACACACATTCTGGAAGGTTATAAGGTTGCTGATAAAATGAAAACCCATGGAGCCAATGCTTCTACTTTCAGTGACTGGTGGAACTACAAAAATGAAGTTATTGATGCGATTCCTTACAATGCAAGTATCATGACCAAAGTAGGCCTGAACGTTGCTATCAACTCGGATGACGCTGAAATGGCACGTCGTCTTAACCAGGAAGCAGCAAAAAGTGTTAAGTATGGTGGTATGAGCGAAGAAGATGCTTTGAAAATGGTTACGATCAATCCTGCAAAGATGTTACATGTTGATGGTCAGACAGGAAGTATCAAAGCCGGCAAAGATGCTGATCTTGTTCTCTGGACAGATAACCCATTGAGCATTTATGCAAAAGCTGAAACTACTATTGTTGACGGAACAATTTTCTTTGATCGTGCAAAGGATAATGAACTGCGCAAACAGATCGTGGCTGAAAAAAGCCGTCTTATCAATAAGATGGCTGCAGCAAAAAGAACACCAGGTCCCGGCGGTGCACCTGCAAATATTCAGCGTGCACGTCCAAGATATGAGCTGATCTTTAATTGTGCTGATCACTACCACCATCATGGATTGCTGGCTGTAGAAGGCGATAATCTTTCTGAACTCGAAGCAGCAGGGCAATAACAATCAAAACTAACAAATCATGAAGAAAATATTCTTTTCGATAATACTGGGTACAGCTATTTACAGCGGTGCCCGCGCGCAGGAAACAATCTATCCTGCCCCCGCTCAAAAAGAAACCATTGCACTGACCAATGCAACAATTCACATTGGTAATGGCCAGGTGATTGAAAATGGAATGATCGTAATTTCAGGTGGAAAGATCCAGGATGTGCGTCCTACGGCTGCAATAGCTGATGTGAAGGTACTTGACTGCAAGGGTAAGCATCTTTATCCGGGGCTGATCCTGTCCAATTCACAACTAGGTCTTGTTGAGGTTCCAAGTATCCGTGCAACCAATGATAGCCGTGAGATCGGTGATATGAATTCAAATATCCGTTCACTTGTTGCTTACAATACAGATTCAAAGGTTACCGCTACACTTCGTAACATGGGTATACTTATGGCGAACATCGTTCCAACTGGTGGTACCATTTCCGGTACTTCTTCAGTAGTTCAGCTTGATGCCTGGAATTGGGAAGATGCAGCTGTCACAACAGACAATGGTGTTCATTTTAATATGCCTTCGTTGCTTACCCGTCGTGGTGGTGGAAGAGGTGGATTTGGCGGTTTCTTCGGTGCACAGACTCCAGCTGTTGATCCGATCAAAAGAGCGCTCGAAGAAATTGAATCAGTCAAGGCATTCTTCAAGGAAGCAAAAGCTTATTCAGAACTAACATCTCATAGTTCTACCAATCTGAAGTACGAAGCAGTAAAAGGTCTGTTCAGCAAAAAGCAGAAGCTTTTCATTCACTGTAACATTGTGAAAGAAATGCTGATCGCTGTTGATTTTGTAAAAGAGTTTGGTTTTGAAGTAGTGATCGTTGGTGGTGTTGACAGCTACCTGATCGCTGATCTGTTGAAAGCAAACAACATTGCAGTTATCCTTGAACAAATGCATAGTCTGCCAACAATGATCGATGATGATGTTGATCAGCCTTACAAGACTCCTGCTGCACTCCAGAAGGCAGGTGTATTGTTCGCAATCAATGACGAAGATGGTAACACCCGTTACCGAAACCTCGCATTCAATGCTGGTACTGCAGCAACTTATGGGTTAACCAAAGAAGAAGCGCTTTCTGCTGTCACGCTCAATGCCGCAAAGATCATTGGTGTCGACAGCATTGCCGGTTCACTCGAAAAAGGCAAAGATGCGAACATCATTGTTTGCGATGGTGATATACTTGATATGAAATCAAACATCATCACTGATGCCTTCATCCAGGGCCGTAAGGTTAATCTTGATGATAAGCAAAAGCAACTTGCTGAAAAGTATAAATACAAATACGGATTGAAATAAAATGCTTAGAAAAAGAATCCCGCCAGGCAAAAAAACTGGCGGGTTTTTTTATGCTTTCACGGAAGTTACCCACCATGTGTTTCCATTGGTGTCCATCACACCGCCCGATCTTCCATAATCCTGGTCACCCACATCCATCACTTTTGTTGCGCCATTTGCAATAGCATCCGCGAAACTTTTATCTGCATCGTGTACATAAATAAAAAATGAACCCGGTGTTTCACCATATTGCGGTGTTGCCTGGGAGAACATAAAAACGGAGTCCCCAACAAATATTTCACCATGCATAATGGTTCCATCCTCTCTCAGATGTTTCATTTTTTCTGTGGCACCAAATGTTTTTTGCATGAAGGTCAGGAAAGTGCCTGCATCTTTTAGAATCAGGTACGGCATTACCTGTTGATACCCCTGCGGAAATTTTACCTTATCCATAATGATCTGATTTTTTTGTTTATCAAAATTATCACCCTGCAGAGCTGCTAAATTGGAAAAACCCGACAAAATTAAAAACGCATCAAACATCCCTGTATTCGATTCCTTCTCCTTTGCCGGCAAAATATAACCCCGGTTCATAACCTGAGAACTCCTTGAAGTCATTGATAAAATGTGCCTGGTCAAAGTAGCCTGCATCAAGCGCAAGATGCGTCAGGCTCTTATGATCCCCGCCATACTTATTCAGCACGTGCTGAAATCTTGTGAGACGCGTGTAAGTTTTTGGTGCGAAGCCGGTAAGTGTCCGGAATTTCCTTTGAAGCTGACGTTCTGAGATACAAAATTCGTTTGTAAGAGCGCTGATCCTGACGGGTAGGGGATGAAGTAATAGTTGCCTGATGCAATTATGCACCTGGTGATCAATGTTCCGTACTTTTTTTACTCTTGATAAAAGAAATGCAGAAAGTATATCAGCCCTCGTAGTGTTGCCGGTGGCAGACATAATACTCTCTTCCAGTTCATTCCCTTCGCTGCCAGCGACATCATTGATCAGTACCTGGTTGTTACGAAGCTCATCTGCAGATAATCCAAAAAGATCTATTAGTGCAAATGGATATAGATATGCTCCAAAAATTGAAAATCGTTCAGTAGTAATATATCTGCTGAATTTACCTGAAGGCGCCTGGATCAATGCAGTTCCATCAGTTCCATCAATAAGATTGTTGCTCTTATCCAGCTCACTGAACCTGCCTGAAGTATGAAACACCATTTCAACACAGGGGTCGGCCATTGACCTGTAAACGTAGGGAGAAGCGTGGTTACCACTACCCTCGAATACCCAATAGGAACGCACATAATGCGCCAACGCTGCAGGTGGTTCAATAGTATAGTAAACGAATTGTTCCAAAGCCATGGTCCTTTTGCAACCGTTAATTTACGTTTTTTAACTGGTTGCTCATTTTC
>JBEVNF010000005.1:0-8145 GCA_040508255.1 Flavitalea sp. | reverse complement strand
TATGCGTTTCGCTAAACATATCAAGCGAAGCCAGTTCAATAACAGCTTTTACCTTATTCTCAAACAACACAGGAAGAATAATCAGGTTGTTTGGTTTTGCACGACCAAGACTTGAGTTGATCCTGATATAGTTTGAAGGAAGATTTGAAAGAATGATACGATCCTTCTCCAATGCGACCTGTCCTACCAAACCCTCGCCTATAGCAAATTCTGTAGGAAGATATTTTTCTGATTTATAACCATACGCAGAAAACAGGTTGAGTTTTTTGATCTGCGTTTCTTCATTCAGTTTGAGAATATAAAAGGCGCCATAGTGAGCAGATACAACTTCAGCGAGCTCTGAAAGAATTCTTTGTGATACAGTTTTGAGATCTTTTTGTCCCTGCAACATCTGTGTGAACTTCGCAAGATTTGATTTGAGCCAATCCTGTTCCTGGTTCAGCAAGGTTGTTTCCTTCAGATTGGCGATCATCTGGTTGATGGTATCTTTCAATGCTTCCACCTCACCTTTTGCCTCCACGCGAATGGTTCGTGTAAGATCACCCTTTGTTACCGCAGAGGCAACTTCGGAAATCGAACGCACCTGTGTGGTAAGATTCTGTGCGAGCTGGTTGACGTTCTCTGTAAGATTTTTCCAGATCCCGGATGCACCAGGCACTGATGCCTGTCCGCCCAAACGCCCCTCCACACCCACTTCACGCGCAACTGTTGTTACCTGGTCAGCGAAGAGCGCGAGCGTATCGATCATCTCATTGATGGTATCGATCAGTTCCGCAACCTCACCTCTTGAGTTGATCGTAAGTTTTTGTTTCAGGTTACCTGTTGCAACGGCGGTCACAACTTTTGCGATACCACGCACCTGGTTGGTGAGGTTATATGCCATCATGTTCACACTATCGGTAAGATCCTTCCAGGTACCACCCACACCACGCACTTCTGCCTGGCCGCCGAGTTTACCTTCTGTACCTACCTCACGTGCAACACGTGTTACTTCAAATGCAAATGAGTTCAGCTGTTCTACCATCGTGTTGATGGTGTTTTTAAGATCAAGGATTTCACCCTGTACATCGATGGCTACCGTTTTTGAAAGGTCACCGCTTGCCACGGCTTTTGTTACTTCGGCGATGTTACGTACCTGTGCTGTAAGGTTACCGGTCATCTGGTTTACCGAATCGGTAAGATCTTTCCAGGTTCCTGCAACACCCGGCACAAACGCGTATCCACCAAGCTTTCCATCAGTACCCACTTCACGCGCCACACGCGTTACCTCAGATGCAAATGCACGAAGCTGATCCACCATCGTGTTCAGTGTTTCTTTCAGTTGTAAGATCTCACCACGTACATCCACGGTGATCTTTTTCGACATATCCCCGTTTGCAACGGCGATCGCAACCTCAGCGATATTACGTACCTGCGCGGTAAGATTTCCCGCCATCTGATTTACTGAATCGGTAAGGTCTTTCCAGGTACCAGCAACACCCGGCACATTTGCCTGGCCACCGAGTTTTCCGTCAGTACCTACCTCACGAGCCACACGCGTTACCTCGGAGGCAAAACCACGAAGCTGATCCACCATCGTGTTGATGGTATTTTTCAATTCAAGGATCTCACCCTTTACATCCACGCCGATCTTACGCGAAAGGTCACCATTGGCAACTGCTGTTGTTACTTCGGCGATGTTACGTACCTGTGATGTAAGATTGCTCGCCATCTTGTTTACCGAATCGGTCAGATCTTTCCAGGTTCCCGCAACACCAGGTACATCGGCCTGTCCGCCAAGTTTTCCTTCAGATCCCACCTCACGCGCAACACGCGTTACCTCGGAACCAAATGAGTTCAGCTGATCCACCATCGTATTGATAGTATCTTTCAGCTCAAGAATTTCTCCTTTTACATCCACCGTGATCTTACGGCTAAGATCACCTTTTGCCACAGCGGTTGTTACCTCGGCGATATTTCGTACCTGGCCGGTAAGATTACTTGCCATTTCGTTTACAGACTCAGTGAGATCTTTCCACACACCACCAACACCTTTTACTGTTGCCTGTCCGCCAAGTTTACCTTCAGATCCCACTTCACGGGCCACACGCGTTACTTCAGAAGCAAAACCCCGAAGCTGATCAACCATCGTGTTGATCGTATTTTTTAATTCAAGAATTTCACCTTTTACGTTCACATCGATCTTACGGCTAAGGTCACCGGTTGCCACCGCGGTCGTTACCTCCGCGATATTACGCACCTGTGAAGTAAGATTGCCCGCCATAACGTTCACCGAATCAGTAAGATCTTTCCAGGTTCCCGCAACACCAGGCACCGCAGCCTGTCCGCCGAGTTTACCTTCAGAACCCACCTCACGGGCCACACGTGTTACCTCCGAACCAAATGAGTTCAGCTGATCCACCATCGTATTGATCGTGTTTTTCAGCTCAAGGATTTCACCCTTTACATCCACCGTGATCTTACGGCTAAGGTCACCTTTCGCCACCGCGGTTGTTACCTCTGCGATGTTACGTACCTGGCCGGTAAGCGAACTCGCCATACCATTTACTGAATCTGTAAGATCTTTCCAGGTTCCGGCGACACCTTTCACGTTTGCCTGACCGCCTAGTTTCCCTTCCGTTCCCACTTCAAGCGCCACACGCGTTACCTCAGAAGAAAAAGAGTTCAACTGATCCACCATCGTGTTGATGGTATTTTTCAATTCCTGTATTTCACCCTTTACATCCACCGTGATCTTACGGCTAAGGTCACCACGAGCCACCGCTGTAGTTACCTCAGCGATATTCCGAACCTGCCCGGTAAGATTACTTGCCATGTTGTTTACCGAATCGGTAAGATCTTTCCATACACCACCAACACCTTTTACCTCGGCCTGGCCACCAAGCTTTCCTTCAGAACCCACCTCACGTGCCACACGGATAACTTCGCCCGAAAACGAGTTGAGCTGATCACCCATCGTGTTGATGGTATTTTTCAGCTCAAGAATTTCACCCTTTACATCTACCGTGATCTGACGGCTGAGATCACCTTTTGCAAAGGCGGTTGTTACTTCTGCGATGTTACGCACCTGGTTGGTCAGATTACTTGCCATCTGGTTCACAGAATCCGTAAGATCTTTCCAGGTTCCGGCGACACCTTTTACCTGCGCCTGGCCACCGAGCTTACCTTCGGTACCAACCTCAAGCGCCACACGGGTTACCTCAGATGAAAATGAGTTCAGCTGATCCACCATCGTGTTGATCGTATTTTTCAGTTCAAGGATCTCTCCTTTCACATCCACCGTGATTTTTTTAGAAAGATCACCTTTCGCCACCGCGGTGGTCACTTCTGCAATGTTCCGCACCTGTGCGGTCAGATTGCTACCCATCTGGTTCACCGAATCGGTAAGATCTTTCCATACACCCGCTACACCTTTCACTTTTGCCTGCCCGCCAAGTTTTCCTTCCGATCCTACCTCACGTGCCACCCGGGTTACCTCCATAGAGAAGAGGTTAAGCTGCTCCACCATCGCATTCACTTCTTTGGCGATACGCGAAAACTCGCCCTGCAATTGATGTCCGCCAATTTCAAGCGGCATTTCCTGGGAGAGATTTCCTTTTGCAACAGAACTGATTACGTGTGCGATCTCGATGGTAGGATGCACGAGATCAGAGATCAGGTTATTGAGAGAATCCACGCCAAGGCTCCAGGAGCCGCGTGCACTGGGCACTTCGATACGTTGAGTAAGTTTTCCCTGTTTTCCGATGATGTTTCCGGCGCGGGTGAACTCCATCATCATTTTCTCATTGAGCATGATGATCTCGTTCAGCGTGTCGCAAACCTTGCCATTCAGCCCGATACTGTCGATTGGCATCCGGGCATTGAAATTTCCATTACGTACCTCGGTCAGCACATGCAGAAGCTGACGGAGATCAAGTTCTTCATTTTCAGCACTGTCGCGGCCAACCTTCTGTGAAGGTTTGGGTCTTTGATTTTCCGTCTGATCATTCAGGGTTGAGATTAATTCCTGCTCATCTAATTCAAGCTGAGCTCTGTTCGAAATTGATTTTTCGGCTGCCATTAAAGGGATATTAGTGACTTAAAATATGAGTACCAGTAAATGTTGGGAATCCGATAGTGGAGAAATGCTTCTGCCCGGGTCGATAAGGATTGTGTCCATTGCGTTGCATTTAATTGTCAGTAATGGTTTTACGTAGCAAAAAATAAGCTGATGCATGGTTATGCACCGCAACGGCATGGGTTATGCGAAAAATGGAGGGGTGAACTGAGTCAAAATCAGCCTGTTTGAGCTTGCAAAAACGTTGCCGGAAATTGTTGTTTTCAGATTCAATTCCCAGAGAAGGACAGGCGCCTTTGATCCGCTACAGCAGTAAGTTTGTGTACCGGCACTAAGTAATTCCCCTTAGCGATCAGAAATGTATGTGTTCAGCGCTTGACAGCACTTGTTTTTCATGCACATTTGAACAACTAAAAATGATGGTTAAAACCATTTGTAAAAGAATACCAAAGTGCTTCGATTTTTCCTGCTGAATCTGCTGGCGATGAATATTTACTCAGGGGCAAACGCCCAGTCTCCGCGGCCAACAGAGTTTTCTGTTTCTGAAATCACCAGTGTAGACTTTTCTTACTCCGGATCTGCAGGAAATGACAAGGTCAAGACCGAGGTTCCACCATGGATCATCCCCGGAGGACTCAGATCCTATTTTTTTGTAGATGGCAGCGACACATATATCTGGTCCTCATCTGCTTCTTTGATCCATGATCGTAAAATTGATCTCAAAAATGCGGTCGGTCCTGCACTCGCTTCAGCAAGCTACATCCACACTCCGGGCTTCCATCCTTCTAACAAGATCAATAACTGGAAAAGAAATTATCACGCTATCTATAGCGCAAACTATATCAAACATCCTGTTCAGGGTCCGGTATCGATCGGTTTCCTGCATGGTGAAAACAAGAACCAGGTTGTTGGAAAGATCAACAGCGAGATGTCGCCAAGATATCAGAACACAATTCAACCGAACGTAACGATTGATCCCAATGATCATCATACCTACTCCGGCGGCGAGCCATTTATTGAAGGATGGCGGGCATACAATGCAATGATCAGCGCTGCCTGGGTTCCAAACAATGCAGGCACAAACTGGGGTCAACAATTTTTCAACAATGAGCTGGGCCCTATTACATGGCCATCTACAGGATATGTAACGGTGAATGGTGTAAAATGTACGAGTGGCCTCAAACATCCATCTTCTATAGTTGCAGACGGATACCTCTATGTTTATTACACCGACGGCGGGCCTTATGGTGCGAACATCCCACCTGAAGAAGGAAGACATGAAGGTGTGAAGGTTGTTCGCGCAAGAATAGAAGATGCACTGGATCCGCATGCATATGCAATTTATTACAAGGATCCTTCAGGCATAGAAAGCTGGCTCCCCGCACTGCCGGCTGGTTTCACGAAAGAAAACATGCTGGACTATGTTGCGGTTCAGGGATCAAAAAGTGCTGATCTGATGAACGATATTCATGGCACTTCACAGGAAGTAAGATTCAGTGTTGCAAAGGTTCGTGACGCAGATTATTATATCGGTGTTGAAGAATATATTGATATCTCAGACGGCAAAAAATTCAAGGTTGCACTTCGTTATTCAGGTGACCTGGTGAACTGGGGTGAGCGTATCAAAGTTGTTTATGAATCTACTGAATGGAGCAAAACAAAAATGAACTATCCTGTATTTTTAGATAAAGAAGGATGGAACAATACTGAAGTTGATATCGATGATTTTTATATTCTTGGAACCGGTATCAATCCTCAAAAGATCGTGAACAAGATTCATGTTACCTCGGTAAATCCGGTTTCACAGTCACTCGCAATACGCCCGGTAAGTACCTTCCGCGAAACCCGCGAAAATCTGCTTTACCCGAATCCAAACAGCGGCACATTTAATGTAAACTACGTTATCACTGAACCTTCAAGGATCCGTATAAGTCTGCTAAATACGGCTGGTGTAAATCTTGGTGTGCTCAAAAGTATTACGCGTAATCCCGGCAAACACAATGATAGCGTGAATATGAATCTCTTCCCTGCCGGAGTTTATTTTGTTGAAATGAAATCGAATACTGAAACGATTGTTTACAAGATCGTAAAGAACTAGAACCAGCTCCTTTCGTTTATTTTTTTCTGTTTACCTCTCCGGAGCTTTCTCCGACTCATAGTTGTACGCCCTCCTCTGTCGCATAGTAGCATTCTATGAATACCTCACACAAGCGGCAATTTTATTCCTCATTTTAAACAACACAACTATGGACTTTCAAGTAGGCAAACCATCAGAAGATGGTACTGTAAGGATCACAGTTCCTGCAACTGTGGCATTCAATGGAAAACTGTTTGAAAAAAATGTACGTGAGCTTGTAAAACATTTTGGCTGCGAGTTCTGTCATTCCGGTAAAGACTACCGCTACGTTCTTGCCAAAGATTACATTGTTAGTGAGAAGCTTGAGCTTCAGCCTATCCGTTCTCATTTCTTCAACGTGAATGCTGATGGCGCACCAGTTGCCATGCAGGCAGATTCTCCCGCACTGAGAGTTGGTCTGAGCTCAGAACAAGGTGGCGACCTTGAAGTAGTATTAAATGTGATCGAAAAGATCCGTAAGAATTTTGGCTGCGCGCCATGCCATTCTGGTCTTGACATTCACTTTAAAGGTGAGATCGAACAATTAACCAGGTTAAACTTTTAACTATGTCGTTTATTGATCAGACAAAACACCTGCCCTCATTGGGGGTAGGTGTTACCTACTGCACTGAGTTGCACGAATTGATCCAGCTTGAAGCATCATTGTTCGATCTGATCGAGATCGAACCACAAACACTCTGGATCCGCGATACATTAAACCATGATCTGTATACTTTTCCGCAAGAAACAAAACAGATCCTTGCTTCGCTTCCGCAACAGAAGATCATACACAGTGTTGGTGTTCCCGTTGGCGGGAACAAACCTGCAGATCCCAAACAACTGAACCTCCTCAAACAAAACATTAAAGATTTCAACTCGCCCTGGGCAAGTGAACATCTGAGCTTTAATTCCACGCTTGATTTCCATACGGGATTTTTTCTTCCGCCAAGACAAACAGAGCGAGGTATTGCGCTCGCGCTGAATAACATTAAAAGGCTGCAACAAAGTCTAAAAATTCCCATTGCCGTTGAAACAGGCGTGAACTACCTTAAAACAAGACACGATGAAATGGAAGATGGTTTGTTTGTCAGAGAAGTGAGCCGCGCGGCAGATTGTGGCATTCTGCTTGATCTGCACAACCTTTACACAAATGAATTGAATCACCGTCAGTCAGTTGAAAAATTTATCAGCCAGATAGATACCGAACGTGTGATAGAAATGCATCTCGCCGGAGGTATTGAAATGGATGGATACTGGCTTGATGCACATTCAGGTGTGATGCCTGAAAGACTGATCAGGATGGCCGAAGAGCTGGTACCCATTCTCCCGAATCTTAAAGCGATCGTTTTTGAGATCCTGCCATCCTATATTCCGCTTGTTGGAATGAAAACCATCACGGGGCAGATAGAAAGAATAAAATCGATATGGTCATTAAAGAAAACTCCGTCACCAAAGTCAGATAAAGTGTCCGGCATACTGGTACCAGGATTGACAAGGTCGGATGATACTTATAAGTGGGAGCATTCGCTTGGCTCCATGGCGACCGGGCTGGGTCTGTCTGAGAATGAAAATCTGTTCCATGAACTGCAGGATGACAAAGGGATCCGCGTACTGCAATCGCTTATCTCTGAATTTCGGGCATCCATGCTTGTTAGTATGCTTAAGTTGTCATCAAGATACCTAATGCTTGTGTTGGGTATCCCGGCTTTTGAATTATTCCTGAAAGATTTTTACAGCAATTACAGTCCAAAACAATTTGGCACTGATGAAGCTGCAAACTTCATAACATATCTGCGTGGGAAAAACATTGATCTTCCGATCCTTTATGAGTTACTGGATTTTGAAGAAGGTGTAATTGCGACTCTTGTTGATGGAAAAACAAGAGCCGCAACATTTACTTATGATCCGATACCACTGCTCTCCTGCCTGTTCCAGGGAAGATTACCGGAAGAGGATCGGAGAGCCGGTAAAT
>JBEVNF010000428.1:0-6285 GCA_040508255.1 Flavitalea sp. | reverse complement strand
AAGTAGCCAACGGATTTCAGTATCGCTTCAATCCAGCCAACTTTATAAAATTGCCTGAAATAAAGGGCCATATAAAATATAGGTATGATCGAAGATAGAGTCATCAAAGGTGTAAACGGTATCGGTAAAAAGGAAAGCAGAATGATAAGGGAATGTACAAATAACGAGTTGCCAAAGTAAACCACATAACCAACAAGATGTTCCGTATAGTTGAAACCTTTCTTTCTGAATAAAAGTTGTATAACGAAGGTGGTTAAAGGTACAAGTGCGAGATAAATAAATTTCTGATACTTATTAAAGATTGCAAAAGCACTATCAAGTTCTGTCTTTACATAACTCTTCTGATTCTGATTCATGTAATACGTCATCTTCTCCATAAAATGAGTGGCAGACATTGTCAGAATATAGAGACCCAATATGATGATGAGGTACTGAAACGGATTAAAATAACGTTTTCGTTTTCCTTCAACAAAATCACTCGCAATTATCCCGGGTTTATAAAGCAGACCGATAGAGTAGGAGAAGATGCCTTTATCAGCATGGGTTACAGCATGGATTACTTCATGTATCAGCAGGTGAAGATTATAACGTTCATCTTCATGTTGTCCGCAGTTGCTGCAAAAGTTTCCTGTTTTCTGATCTCCGCAGTCCGGACAGGGATAAGGTTTGGCGTGATGGTTCATCGGCGCCAAAATACAAAATCGGAGCTGAACAAAAAAAAGACCCTGTATTGAACAGAGTCTTTTTTTGTTATTTCAAAAACAAGGATTGATCTTATCCAAGTTTCTTCTTCAGATTTTCATCGATAGCTTCGAGGAACTCTTCAGTGTAAAGGAAGTGATCGCCATGTTTCACTTTGTTACCGTGAATACAAACAGCAAGATCCTTTGTCATTTTACCACTCTCAACAGTTTCGATACAAACCTGCTCAAGTGTGTTGCTGAAATCGATCAATGGCTGGTTGCCATCAAGCTTTCCGCGGAATGCAAGTCCTCTGGTCCATGCAAAGATAGAAGCGATCGGGTTGGTAGATGTTGGTTTACCGGCCTGGTGATCACGGTAGTGACGTGTAACTGTACCGTGTGCTGCTTCTGCTTCCATGGTTTTGCCATCAGGAGTAACAAGCACAGAAGTCATAAGACCAAGTGAACCGAAGCCTTGTGCCACAGTATCACTCTGCACATCACCATCATAGTTCTTACAAGCCCATACAAAGTTACCGTTCCATTTGAGTGCGCTGGCAACCATGTCATCGATCAGGCGGTGCTCGTAAACGATACCTGCTTCATCGAATTTGGTTTTGAATTCAGACTGATAGATATCTTCAAAAATGTCTTTGAATCTGCCGTCGTACTTCTTGAGAATGGTATTCTTTGTAGAAAGATATAAAGGCCATTTTTTAGCAAGTGCCATATTGAAACAGCTGCGTGCAAAACCAATAATACTTTCTTCAGTGTTATACATGGTCATCGCAACACCATCACCTTTGAAGTTGTACACTTCGAAAGTTTGCGGTTCGCCGCCACCTTCCGGTGTAAACGTCATGGTGAGTTTACCCTTACCCTTGATAACGGTGTCGGTTGCACGATACTGATCACCAAATGCGTGACGACCTACAATGATCGGCGCGGTCCAGTTGGTAACAAGTCTCGGGATGTTATTGATAACGATCGGCTCGCGGAAAACGGTTCCGTCGAGGATGTTACGGATAGTACCGTTTGGTGACTTCCACATTTGTTTCAGGCTGAACTCTTTTACGCGTGCTTCGTCGGGAGTGATGGTTGCGCATTTGATACCTACACCATATTCTTTGATCGCGTTTGCTGCATCAATAGTAACCTGGTCATTGGTCTGGTCCCGATATTCTACACCGAGGTCATAATACTTAATGTCAACCTCAACGTAGGGAAGAATCAGTTTGTCCTTTATGAACTTCCAGATTATTCTTGTCATTTCATCGCCATCCAGTTCAACCACCGGATTTGCTACGGTAATTTTTTTTGCCATTGGTGTTTGATTTTTTAAAATATAGAGTCTGCAAACCTACGGTAATTTTGCTTTTTACGAGCCAAACAACAATGTACCCTGGTTGCGCGATCGGAAAATTAAATCAGGGGGTCACACCCGTTGCAGATCAGATTAGCCAAAACAAGCCATACAAGCACAAAAGAGGGGGGAAGCGCCAATATCGGTTATCTTCAAAAAATGCGTAAAACCACTAAATCTTTTTAGAAAATTCATATTAGTAAGGGCAAAATTAACTACCAATCGAATTATTAGATATATTCATGGGGTAAATTCCGGTGATCTTACATATGTCGGTGAAACTCAGCCAATCCTTTTAGTAAAAACCTGACTTAAGCTCCGATTATCTGCAAGAAATAATAAATTGCAAACATGGTTTCTAGGATCAAGGAATATATTGGTAGGTTTTTGACCTTAACCCCGGAAGAATGGAACACGCTGGCAGAAACATTTGAAGTTAGAACCTGCGATAAAAAAGTGAAGTTGCTCGAAGTTGGTGAAGTTGAAAATTATATACACTTTGTTGTAAAAGGACTGGCACGAAAATACTTTTACAAAGACGGTGAAGAGATCATAACTCAACTGGCCAAAGAAGGAGAACTAATCAGTTCATCTGTTTCTTTTCTATCCGCCCAGCCTTCGGTGTATGTAGTTGAAACCATCGAACCAACAACATTTATCTCAATCTCGAAAACCCAGATAGAGTCTTTTTACAGTAAAGATCAACGTTGGGAAAAACTGGGACGACTCATTATAACAGAGTTGTTCCTGGAGAAAGAAAAATGGGAACTGGAACGAATCTGTTATTCAACGCGCGAACGTTTCGTAAGATTCGTTTCGTCTAACTATGACCTTTTTCAAAGAGTACCGCAAAAATATCTCGCATCCTATCTAAACATAAAACCAGAAACATTCAGCAGGCTTAAGCATCTGCTCCAGAAGAAGTCTACGAGCAACATAGCCTGACCAACCAATATAGCCTAAACCCATCCTTATGCGCTCGCCCGTGAACGAACAGAAATATCTCGAGTTCATTTACAACTACCTGCATACACGCGTCGGTCCTATATCACGTGAACAATTTGATAGGTTCACCCCATTTTTTGTATTCAGAAGCTTCGGTAAAAAACAGATCATTCTTAACAGGGATGAGATCGATGATTACCTGAACGTGGTGGCAGAAGGACTCGTAAGAAAGTATGTGATTACCGGTAAAAACGAAGTGACCATTCAGCTTGCCACAGAAGGACATATTATCCAGTCAGAAATCTCTTTCCACAAACGGGTTCCTTCAGAAGTGATTCTCGAGACCATTGAAGCATCCGTGCTCGTATCCATGACATTTGAGAATGTGCAGAATATTCTTGAGCAAATCCCTATCGCCGAAGGTCTCGGCCGCGCCATGGTCACCCAGATGTTCATCAAAAAAGATTCAAGATACTTTAACCAGCTTGGTAAGTCAACCAGGGAGAAGTTTCTTGATTATATCACAAATCATCCGCACATGATGCAAAGGGTTCCGCAGAAAATCCTTGCGTCCTATCTCAATATCAAACCTGAAACTTTCAGCCGGTTAAAGCATCTTACGAGAGTTCAGAAGTAGTGCTTATAACCGCACCACGAGAACAGGTATTGTTACACCATGTCTTACAGCATTGATTGTTTCACCATACAGAAAGTCTTTTATGCCGGTATGGCCATGAGCGCCAATTACAAGCATATCAGCATTTTCTTCTTTTACTATACGAATGATCTCTTTTGTACGGTCACGGTATCCTAATTTGCTTTGTACAGTAAAACCCCGGCTCTTTAATTGCTCAACATAAACATTCATGTTCTCAGCATCTTTCCGGGTCTCAAAATCATCTGTATCCTCACCATGTAATTTGGCTGAAGCGCTTTCCACAACATGTATCAGTAACAACTCTGCATCCTTCATATTCTGACCAATCGCAGCAGATAAAATGGCAGTATCATTTTCACTGAAATCCAGTGCCACCGCTATCTTTTTATAGGTTGGTATCACGAGGTTCCTGAGCCCGGTGATCTCCGCATGCATAGGATGGATTTCACGCCTGCGTTTACTAAACAATGGATATAAAATTGTATAACCAAGCAATACGGTAAAACCAACCCCGAAGCCGATTATCACTGATTTCCAGAGCCAGTTATCACTGGTAGTAAAGTAATCAAACGCTTCCGTTCCAACCATCCTTATATTGAGATAGATCAGTATCGCAGCGATCAGCCAGGCTGCAAACTGCACAAGTGGTTTGATGGTAAACTCACCCATTGTTTTACGATCGCTTACAAAATGTATCAGCGGGATGATCGCAAACCCAAGTTGCAGACTTAACAAGACCTGGCTGAGGATAAGAAGTTTATCAACCTCATCATCACCAAAAACATAGATCACAATGATCGCAGGAACTATTGCAAGTAAACGTGTGATAAGTCGCCGAACCCATGGATTCAATCTTAATTTAAGATAACCCTCCATCACGATCTGACCGGCCAGTGTGCCTGTAACCGTTGAACTCTGACCCGCTGCTATCAATGCAATTGCAAAAAGTTTTGGTGCGAGATCCGAACCAAGAAATCCCTTCAATAACCGGTGCGCATCCTTGATCTCTGCAACACCTGTTTCTCCATTTTTAAAGAAGGTTGTGGCAGCAAGTACGAGTATGGCCGCATTCACCAGGAAGGCAAGATTCAACGCAACTGTAAGATCTATAAAGTTCCATTTCAAAGCCTGTTTAATACCCTGTGAAGTCTTGCTGATCTTTCTTGTTTGTACCAGTGCCGAATGCAGGTAAAGATTATGTGGCATCACAGTAGCACCGATAATACCGATAGCGATATACAGCGCTTCTTCGTTAGGAATTTTGGGTACAAAACCCGTGACAACCTCAGACAGATCGGGCTTCGCCAGCAGGATCTCGATCAGGAATGAGAAACCAACAACGGCAACAAGACTTATAATGAAGACTTCCATTTTCCGCATGCCCAGTCTTTGAAGGAACAACAGGAGAAATGTATCCAGGACTGTAATTGCAACACCCCAGATCAAGGGTAATCCTGTCAGCAGGTATATACCAATGGCCATCCCGAGCACTTCTGCAAGATCAGTAGCGGCAATCGCTACTTCAGCGAGTATATAAAGTATAAAGTTGACGCCCTTCGGGTATACTTCCCTGTTAGCCTGTGCAAGGTCACGTCCACGAACTATACCAAGCCTGGCTGAAAGACTTTGAAGCAGCAGTGCCATGAGGTTACTCATCAGGAGCACCCACAGTAACGTGTAACCGAATTTACTACCGCCTGCAAGGTCAGTGGCCCAGTTGCCGGGATCCATGTAACCCACGCTGATCAGGTAGGCCGGGCCGAAAAAGGAGAGGATCCGCTTCCATTTTGAACTGTGCTTTTCGGTATCAACCGAGCCATGCACCTCACTCAGCGAATTATCGTGCAGATGATTATTCCTCATAGGTTACGTATACATTTTTTGCCACATGTTCACTTATGGTAACCACAGTTTTTACAGCGACCTGTTTCTTTGATTGTTTGTTAGATGCCTGTTCGGGGGTGCGGTTCTCTCTGGTAAATGACTCTACCTTGACCTCAAGCGAGTTATCAAAAAGGAACTTCTTCTGAATCTCAAGCTTTGTACCCAGTGCGATGTTCTTATGTGTAAGCAGTTCGAGCATTTCAGGCGACTGATCGCCGATACTACTGACTTTTGCAGTCTTTTTCAGGGGTAATTGAAGAAGATCAACCTGCACCTTTGTGATGATCTTTCCCTGGCTGTCCGGGATCGGATCGCCATGCGGATCGGTTTTTGGATAATCGAGAAATCTATCAAGCCTGTCCACAAGTGCCACACTGCTGATATGCTCAAGCTCTTCTGCAATGTCATGTACCTCATCCCATCCAAAACCCAGTTTTTCAACAAGGAAAAACTCCCACAACCGGTGCTTCCGCACTATCTGCAGCGCTATCTTTCTGCCTTCCTGGTTTAATTTGAATCCCTTGTATTTTTCGTATATGAGTAATTTCTGCGTTTTGAGTTTCTTCAGCATATCGGTCACGGATGCAGGACGGGTCTGCAATTCGTTCGCCAATGCATTCGTTGTAACCAACCCATGTGTCTCCTGCAGATGAAAAATTGCCTTCACATAATTTTCTTTGCTGCTCGAGTATTTCAAATCAACTAAAATTTAATTTAGACAAATCTAAATTAAATTTTCATATATCCAAAAA
>JBEVNF010000460.1:0-6085 GCA_040508255.1 Flavitalea sp. | reverse complement strand
TTCGAGTTCTTCGATCTTCTCCTTTGCGGCAAGAATGTATTGACCCTGGTCGCGTATGGATGATAATTTTTTCATGGTTTTCTCGTCCATTTTGAGAAAAGTTCTTGCTGCCCGCTGCACCGTATGTGCACGATAGCCAAGCATCTTCATAACGTCTACGCCCATGCGAATAGAGGTGTCAATTGTTTCACGGTAAACATGCATCATACCGGCATTCATCAGATCGTAGGCATCAAACCTGTTCTCCGCGCGAACAAGCATACGCAGATCAGGAAAATGCTTCTTGATCGTTTCAATCATCTCAAGCCTTTTCTCAGCCGGTTCAATAGTGATCACGATCAGTTTTGCTGTATCAGCGCCTGCAGATTTTAGGAGATCATATCTTGAAGCATCACCATAATAAACTTTGAAGCCCATCTTCCTTAACAGGTCCACACGATCTGAGTCTATATCAAGAATGGTTGTACCTACATTGTGTGCCCGCAGAAATCTGCCAACAGTGTTGCCAAAATTTCCAAAGCCTGCGATTATCACCGGGTTGCGCTCATCAATGGTATCGGGTATTTTATCAACCGGAACCTCGCTGCAGGAGCCGATCTTAGGCTGCACAAGTTTTTCGTTCAGCAACATCAGCAATGGTGTAAGACCCATGCTGATCGCGACAACTGCAACCATAATATCAATGGTTTCTTTGGGAAGTATACCCTGCGAAAGCGAAAATGAAAACAATACAAAAGCAAACTCACCAACCTGGCTCAGGGCAAAACTGAAGATCAGGTTCTGATCAATACCAAGCTTAAATACTTTACCCAGTATATAAAGAACAAGACCTTTCACCACGATCAGCAATGCAACAAGTGCGAGAACCAGCATTGGTTGTTTCATGATCAGTCCGAAATCAATAGACGCTCCCACTGCTATAAAGAACAATCCAAGCAGCAATCCTTTGAACGGATCTATATCACTTTCGAGTTCATGTTTATATTCACTGTTTGCAAGCACAACACCTGCGAGGAAGGTTCCAAGCGCAGGGCTGAGGCCAACCTGCGTCATAAGGACAGCAATTCCAACAACCAATAGTAACGCTGATGCTGTAAACAGTTCACGAAGTCTTGTTCTTGCTACAATCCTGAACAAAGGCTTCACGACATATCTTCCGGCAAGAATAATCGCACCTACTGAAGCGAGCACCGCAAGAGTTCTTCCCCAGCCAGGCAAGCCATCGACCAGTGTGGTGGAGTGATGTTCAGTATCACTTACCACCGGATCAAAAGTTGCAAGCAAAGGAAACAGTGCAAGCATTGGGATAACTGCAATATCCTGGAATAACAATACAGAGAATGCGCTTTGTCCTGACGAAGCCTTCATCAACCCTTTTTCATTCAGTGTTTGCAATACAATTGCTGTTGATGATAAAGAAATGATCATACCCAAAGCAAGTGCAGGCTTCCAGTCAAACCCAAATGCAATGGCGATCGCAGCGCCGGCTACAGTGGTCAGACCAACCTGCAGCCCACCCATTCCAACAATAGGTTTTCTAAGTTTCCATAATAGTTCGGGTTCAAGTTCGAGACCGATGATAAACAACATCATTACCACGCCAAACTCGGCGAAGTGCATCAGGTCCTGACCTTCCTGGCCGATGAAACCGAGAACCGCCGGCCCGATAAGCACACCGGCAAGCAGATAACCCAGCACGGAACCAAGTCCCAGTTTTTTTGCCACCGGAACCATAATAACTGCTGCGGCGAGATATATCATCGCCTGGAAAAGAAATGAGCTTTGATCCATAGTTAGTTATTTAAAACCCGTGGGGAAGGAATATGTTCATTAATGTACCTGCCGCTGAGCAAAGCGTTGAGATCAAGCTTATCATCGCGCAAAGCTGTTAACAGATCATGATAATGCCTGGCCTGTGCCTGAATCGTTTCGGGCTCCATCCTATGGGTGTCATGAACAACAAAAGGTGGCAGGTAATTCATCTTACAGAGGTGTGCCGTCTGGTCAAAGGGAGAGAGTAACTCTCTCACTGTAAACCGGTTGTAGCCTGAGGCCTGGTAAACTTCTTCCCTGCCTCCTGCAGTGATTGCGTTCATCAAAAACTTGCCGGCCAGTCGGGTTCCTCCCCGTCCATAGGCCCAGCCATGTTCAAGTACCAGGTCCTGCCACTGTTTCAGGATCGCCGGGCAGCTGTACCAATAGAACGGATGCTGGAAAATAATAATGTCATGTTGCATGAGAATCGCCTGCTCCCGGTCAACATCGATATCGTAATCCGGATACTGTTCATAAAGATCATGAAACGTAATTCCTTCAACCTGAAGGACTTGTTTCACCATGGCTTTATGAACCCTCGACTTTTCAAACGCGGGGTGAGCAAATAATATTAGGATTCTGGCCATGTTGGCAAGTTACATTAGGTTTGACATTCGAAATTAACGGGACCCGGGAATAAAATTACCGGGAACTTAAAATATCAATTTCCTTTGTTCGTCAACCTTAACATACATGTATGAGGCTATGACGATACCAGGCATGACAGCGAATCAGAAACCGAATATCACCCAGACGATAAATGCGTACAGCAAGCGTTTGCTCGGTTTTATCCGTAAGAGGGTGAAGAATGAGGCTGACGCTGAAGACATTCTGCAGGATGTGTTCTATCAGTTTATCGGTAATACACAACCGATAGACCAGGTAACTTCCTGGCTGTTCACTGTGGCCCGTAACAAGATCATTGACCGGAAACGCAAACACAAACCGGAATTACTGGATGACGTTTATCCCGAAAAAGATGGTGAGCTCAGTTTCGACTGGACAGATATTTTTACAGAGCAGAACGAAAATCCGGAAACAGATTATCTCCGGGTATTATTCTGGGAAGAACTGAACACTGCGCTGGCAGAATTGCCGGAAGAGCAGAGAACGGTTTTTGTAATGAACGAGATGGATGGAATTCCATTCAAGGAGATTGCGGAAAAAACAGGTGTTCCGATCAACACATTATTATCAAGAAAGCGGTACGCGGTACTTCACCTGCGTGACAGACTGGAAGTGATGCGTAATGAGTTACTGAAGTACTAACAATTTTCAACGATTCAAATTTTGAGCAACATGAAACGAGGTAAAAAGGGTCTTATCATAGCCGCTTGTGCATTGGCTGCAGCCGGAGCACTTTCATTTATCGTGATGAGCCTTTGGAATATGATACTACCGGCTGCAATTACCGGTGTAAACCCCATAACATTCTGGCAGGCATTGGGCTTGTTGATCCTTTCAAAAATACTTTTCAGCGGATTCAATGGAGGATGGAAACAAAAGCGCCAGATGTGGAAAGAAAGGATGAATGAAAAGCTGCAGAACATGACACCTGAAGAACGTGAAAAATTCAAACAGGATCTCCGCAACCGCTGCCGTGCTCCATGGAGTCAGCCTGCTGATGAAAACTAAGCTTCACACCAAACTATTTGATTATGGAAGTGCTTGTATTCAAAACAAATCTCAGATTCAAAAAGAATATATCAGAAGCGGTTACACACCTCGACAACATTCCAGGCGTATTGCGCTGGAATGTTGATCTGAAGGATCGTGATAAAGTACTTCGTATTGAAGCTAAAGATGTTTCGCCGGGGGTTGTGGTGCAAACACTAACCAACATAGGCTATTTCTGCGAAGAGTTACAATAAGTATTACATACCTGCGAGGCCGCCATCCTGGATCTCAGGCAACTTATGCGGATCAGGATTCTTCTTGTTGATCTCTGCTTCCTGGATCAGTTCTGCAACAAGTGCGGTCCAGCCGGTCTGATGGGATGCACCAAGACCATTGCCATTATCACCATGAAAATATTCATAGAATACGACAAGATGTTCATTGCCCGGTTGCTGGTAGAACCAGTTGTATTCACCATGTAGCTTGCGCGCATTGTCTGGTTCCTGGCGGAACAGACTGATCACCCTTTGTGTAAGTTCGTCTGCCACCTGCATCAGGTTGATCTTGTTGCCTGATCCCATCGGATATTCTACAAGCAATGCGTCGCCATAGAACTCGCCGTATTTGCGTATCGATTGAATAATAATATAATTGATCGGCATCCAAACAGGACCGCGCCAGTTGGAATTACCACCAAAAAAGTTGGAAGTAGAATCGCCCGGATCGTATTGAATATAATATTCAACACCATCAAGTTTTACTGAATACGGATTCGCTTCATGATATTTCGAGAGTGCACGAATACCGCCATCAGAAAGAAATTCTGATTCACTAAGTAGTCTTTCAAGCAGAAATACAAGTCTTTTCTGTGGTACAAGTGAAAGGAGGATCTGCTCACCATCACTATGCTCTTCATTAGGCCAGTATTTATTGTTTTTGAGTCGATAGTTTTCGAACCAGCTGATCCGCTTCTTGAAATCAGTCAGTTTATCAAGCATCTTCTTTTCAATGATCGATACTGCAAATAACGTAGTAAGACCAACGATAGAATGGATCCTCAACTGAAGTGGGGGAGAACCAGCGATCGCGAGTGTGTCGTAGAAGAACTTATCATCTTCATTCCACATACCCTGTTCGTTCAACGCTTCTGCGATAAGAACAAACTGCTCAAAGAATTTTGTAGCGGTATCTTCAAAGGCTCTGTCGACCATCGCGATTTCCAGCGCCATGTCCATCATGTTCAATGCATACATTCCCATCCAGCTTGTACCATCTGCCTGTTCAAGTTGAATTTGCCCTGGTAGTTGCGCACTACGATTGAATACCCCGATATTATCAAGACCAAGGAAACCTCCTTCAAAGAGATTGTTGCCCGCAGCATCTTTTCGGTTAACCCACCACGTGAAATTGATAAGTAGTTTCTGAAAGACACGTTTCAGGAAGTCGATATCACCTTTACCCGTTTTCTGTTGTTCGATCTTATAAACTTCAAGCGCGGCCCAGGCCTGCACCGGTGGATTTACATCACTGAAATTCCATTCGTAAGCCGGAAGCTGACCATCCGGTTTCATATACCACTCGCGCATGATAAGCAGCAACTGGTGTTTCGCAAATGTCGGATCCACCATTGCAAGCGGGATACAATGAAAAGCAAGATCCCAGGCTGCATACCACGGGTACTCCCATTTATCCGGCATCGCAATTACATCCTGGTTCTTAAGGTGCTTCCATTCATGGTTACGACCATTCTGTTTGCCTGAGTTCACCGGTGTTATGCCATCACTTGTTGCGAGCCATCGCTCTACATCAAAGTGATAATACTGTTTGCTCCAAAGCACTCCAGCCAGAGCCTGACGTTGAATCTGGTAAAGATCGGGATTGTCTTTGCAGGCAATGATAGAATTGTAAAATGAATCTGCTTCTTCCTTTCGCAGGTTGAATATGTATTCGAATCCTGAAGCAAAAGGATTGTCAGTGATCTTATTGCTTAAGCGGAGATAGATATCTTTTGTTTTTCCGCCTTCGATAGTATGCTCGTAAACCGGCGAAAATTTTGTTCCTGATTTTTTAGCTCTTAACTCAGCAAGGTTCTTTTTGTTGATGATTGCATCGTGAAATGCATCTTTAACAAAAGGTGTTTCGTTTGGAGTGTTGCTGACTTTTTCTGTATTGGTTTCGTTTTCAGTAAAGAAACGATCTTTTGCGGGTTGATAATAGAGATAGTAGTTGCCTAACCTTTTGTACGTAGCCTTGACAGAATATTTATCACGAACAGTGATAGATGGCTTCTTTTCAGACTCATTCCATCTGTTATAGAACCATAGTGTAGGCAACACCGTTATAGGCGCCGCTGCTGTGCCACGATTCGTAACACTGATCTTGATGAAAATATCTGTAGATGATTGTTTGGCATAAGTGATCTTAACATCGAAATATTCGTTGTTATCAAATATACCTGTATCGAGAATTTCGTATTCTGGTTCAAGTTTGCTCTTCTTTGCGTTTTCGTCTATCAGTTTCTGATACGGGAACTCCTGCTGGGGATATTTGTACAGGAAGTCCATGTAATAATGCGTAGGAATATTGTCAAGATAGTAATACAACTCCTTCACATCCTCACCATGGTTGCCCTGGCTGTTGCCAAGACCAAACA
>JBEVNF010000426.1:0-9877 GCA_040508255.1 Flavitalea sp. | reverse complement strand
GTTCAAATTGCATTTTTTCACTTCGCCAGTTACGAAACGTAGCAAACAAGGCAATGAAAAAAGTTAAAATGCCGAAAACAACTTTGAAAAGGAACAGAAAAGCATGAACAATCCCTGCACCCCCTGACTCTTGTATCTGGTCACTAAAAATCCAGTAACAAACCAATAGAAATGGTATGATCCTCAACAGTCTTTTACCAACAGTTAATTTATGAATTTGCTTTCCCATACGCTCATTCAGGTTCTATATACATTCTGCGCAGAAGCCCTTCCTCCAGCGTATAAACATGCTTCACAATCCCATCAAACAAAACCACATCTTTCAAATCCTTCACAACCTGGTGCACAGAAATCTCAAGCCTGCCATCCCCAGTTTCAACAATACCAACCGGCTCTACTTTCGGATTGATCTCGGACCATTGCCTCGTCCAGTATTCTCTGATCGCTTCCTTACCCTTTACATAACCACCTTCAAATGCCTTTGGCCATTCAACATCAGCATGCATGGTTGAGAGTGCTTTATCTATATCCCTTGAATTAAATCCTGCATACGCAGTGTCAATAAGCTTGTCGTGATTTGTTGTCATAGTTTGTAAATATTAGTCGGTCAGAGGTTATTGCCATTCTGTTTCATCAGATTTTAACTCCAGATTCAATTTCTCCGGAAATCGTCACCAAGGTACAATTTCAGCTGATTTGCCAGCGTTCTTGAGCACAAACACAATTGTTAACTATCCGTTTGTGAACCAACTCCCTGCGGTACTGTTTATGACTTGTGACAGATTTTGCGTAAATTTGCGAACCAAACTACCCACCTAAATCAAAGGCAAAACGCCCTTTAAGATATTATGAACAGATATAATGAATACGAAAAACAAATTGTAGACAGAAGCGCCCAGGGCCTTCACCCCTTACCGATTGATGATGCTGAACTGATGTACGAAGTGATCACCCAGATCAAGGATTTGAACCACGAGGACCGCGAAGACTCTCTCAATTTTTTTATTTATAATGTATTGCCCGGAACCACGAATGCCGCCCGCGTTAAGGCGAAATTCCTGAAAGCGATCGTTCTCGGAGAATCGGAAGTGAAGGAAATTCCTCCGGCTTTTGCCCTCGAACAGCTTTCACACATGAAAGGTGGCCCTTCAATCGAAGTGCTGATCGATCTTGCTTTGGGCGATGACAGCATCATTGCTACAGACGCAGCACAGGTGTTGAAAAAACAAGTATTTCTTTACGATAATGATATGGACCGCCTCGCCAAAGCCTACAAAGCTGGTAACGAAGTGGCTAAAGATGTACTTGAAAGCTACGCCCAGGCTGAGTTCTATACAAAGTTGCCCGATATACCTGAAGAGATCACCCTTGTAACTTTTGTTGCAGGCATCGGTGATATCTCCACCGATCTTCTTTCACCAGGAAGTGACGCACACTCAAGATCTGACCGCGAATTGCACGGCCAGTGTATGTTCGAACACAATAAAGAACAACAAAAAGCCCTCCAGGCACTCAAAGAAGCTCACCCCGATAAAAGAGTGATGCTTGTTGCTGAAAAAGGTACGATGGGTGTGGGTTCATCAAGAATGTCGGGTGTAAACAACGTGGCACTGTGGATCGGAAAACAGGCAAGTCCTTTTGTTCCTTTCGTGAATATTGCGCCGGTTGTGGCAGGTACCAATGGTATCTCACCGATCTTCCTTACAACAGTGGGTGTTACAGGTGGTATCGGTCTCGACCTGAAAAACTGGGTTAAGAAATTTGATGAAAATGGAAAACTCGTTGTTGATGCCGAAGGTCAGCCGGTTCTTGAACAGGCTTATTCAATCGACACTGGTACGGTACTTACTGTAAACACAAAAACGAAAAAGCTATATAAAGACGGCCAGGAAATCCTGGATATCAGTTCTTCCTTTACCGCTCAGAAGATCGAATTCATGAAAGCAGGTGGATCCTACTCTATTGAATTCGGTAAGAAGCTGCAGACTTTTGCTGCTCTTACACTTGGCATACCAAAACCAACCGTGTTTGCGCCTTCTAAAGAAATCTCAATTGCCGGACAAGGTCTTACAGCGGTTGAAAAGATCTTCAACAGGAACGCTGTAGGCACATCTGGTGCTACTTTGCACGCTGGTTCTTACATGCGTGTGAAAGTAAACATTGTTGGATCGCAGGACACTACCGGTCTGATGACTGCACAGGAGCTTGAATCAATGGCTGCTACAGTTATCTCTCCTATTCTTGATGCAGGTTATCAATCTGGTTGCCACACCGCTTCTGTTTGGGACAGCAAGTCACAACAGAACATTCCGAAACTCATGAGCTTCATGAATGATTTCGGTCTGATCACTGCACGCGATCCAAAAGGTGTTTATCATTCAATGACCGATGTAATTCACAAGGTTTTAAATGATATCACAGTCGATGACTGGGCGATCATTATTGGTGGTGACTCACACACAAGAATGTCGAAAGGTGTTGCATTCGGTGCCGACTCTGGTACCGTTGCACTTGCACTGGCTACGGGTGAAGCTTCAATGCCGATCCCTGAATCAGTAAAGGTTACATTCAAAGGAAAGATGAGCGATCACCTTGACTTCCGTGATGTGGTTCACGCAACTCAATCACAGATGCTGAAAGCCTTCAATGGCGAAAACGTATTCCAGGGTCGTGTGATCGAGGTGCATATTGGTACATTGCTTTCTGACCAGGCTTTCACTTTTACAGACTGGACCGCTGAAATGAAAGCAAAAGCTTCCATCTGTATTTCACAGCCCGATACACTGATCACTTCACTTGAAATTGCAAGAGAAAGGATCAGGACCATGATCGAGAAAGGAATGGACAATGGACAAAACGTTCTCCAGGGTCTGATCGATAAGGCAAACAAAAGGATCAACGAGATCAAGTCCGGTGAAAAACCACCGTTAACTCCGGATGAGAATGCTAAATACTTTGCAGAATTTGTTGTTGATCTTGATGCGATCGATGAACCAATGATCGCCGATCCGGATGTAAACAACGAAGATCCCTCAAAACGCTATACACACGATACCATCCGTGATCTTACCTACTATTCAGGTGAGAAACACGTTGATCTTGGTTTCGTAGGATCTTGCATGGTACACAAAGGTGATATCAAGATCGTTGCAAAGATGTTGCAGAACCTTGAAACACTTTACGGTAAGGTTGAGTTTCATGCACCACTTGTAGTTGCTGCTCCGACTTATAATATCGTAAACGAATTGAAGGAAGAAGGTGACTGGGATATTCTTCAGAAATATTCAGGTTTCGAATTTAATGATGCTGCTCCAAAAACATCAGCACGTACCGAATACGAAAACATCCTTTACCTAGAGCGTCCGGGTTGTAACCTTTGTATGGGTAACCAGGAGAAGGCTGCAAAAGGTGATACTGTAATGGCAACTTCAACCCGTTTGTTCCAGGGTCGTGTGGTAAAAGATTCTGATCGTAAGAAAGGTGAATCCTTGCTGGCTTCAACACCGGTAGTGGTACTTTCTTCAATACTTGGAAGAACTCCAACTATTGAGGAGTACAAAGCAGCTGTGAAAGGTATCAAACTTACACAGTTTGCACCACCGATCAAAAAGATGACTTCTGGTCCGAAGAGTGACCTGGTTTCCTTTTAAGATCAAATAAATTCCGTTTTTTAACCGGGAATAAAAATATAAAAACTCATCAAGCCCTGTAAATAATACTTACAGGGCTTTTTTTGTATACAGTAACATTTTAATCTGTTCATACGTATCAGTAGTGTATTTTCATTCACATGTTTTTTTGCAAACCGAATGCTATTATGAAAAAAAAATCACTCCTGAAATTTTGCTTGTTTCTTTTCTCCCTCATTTCTTTTGATACCCTGAACGCACAATCAAGTTGTAATTGCATTGCAAATCTGGACACCACGATAAAAAAAACTGAAGTGAATTATGTTGGTTACCCTGATATGATTGCCAGGAACCAGGAGGTCCAGTACAAAAAAATGGTTGCGAGGCTGCGGGCAAGTGCAAAAAATGAATCTGATCCCCGCAGATGCTTTTCAATCCTTAAGGAATATGTTGTTTTTTTTAATGATAAGCATTACGATCTTGAATACACTATCGCTGACAGCACAATGTTTAAATACAATTTCATTGATGAGTCGAGGTACAGAAAAGAGTTTGTGTCAAAAAAAAGAGAACCCATTGAAGGAATCTGGATCAGCCCTGATTCTTCATTAAAACTTGCAGTGTACAAAGTTGATCCGAAAACCTATCAGGCGGTAGTTTTGGAAAGCAGGGATCAGAAAATAAAACCAGGTCTTATCTACTATACATTTTCTAAAACGGGTAAAGGTTTAGTTTTTGACCGTTTTGACTGGATGACACCGGAATTCCCTGTTCGTCAGCGTGGGAATCTCCTATATATCTGGAATTTTGAAGTACTCGCTAAAGTTTTCCCTGGCACATTGACTGAGTCAGAAAAATACAACTTCGGGACCTGGCGGAATTATGCATATGGACTTGATTGCCGGAAACTGGATGAAAACAATGTGTTGTTGACTATTGGTTCATTTAACCGCGATAACATGATCAAAGACATCATAAAGAAAAATGATTCATTGATCCGATCATCCAGACACCTTATCGTTGATCTGAGGGGAAACGGTGGCGGAAACTCGGGATGGAGTTATCTGCTTCCCTATTTCTATACAAACACTATACAACAGGGAGATACCTACCTGCGATTATCTCCGTTGAACAATGCTGCAAATCTCCCTTCATTTAAATCCATGTATGAAAATCCGAAGCCGGATCCACGATGGGAAAAATCTTATACTGCCGAATATCGCGAAAAATTCAAAGAAGCATTCGAGCAAATCCCGCAATCAAAACAAACATTCTACACGATACCTTCTCTTGATATCTACGCTGACTCTGTTTTGAAAACCCCGGAAAAAGTTGCCCTGATCTTTGATGATCTCGGCGGCAGCTCGACTGAGTATTTCTTTTTTATTTCTAAGCAGAGTACAAAAGTCAAACGCTATGGTGAGCGAACACTTGGAATGATGGATTATATGGGAGCTTCGACAGACTCGCCGTTACCTTTTAAGGACTATTACCTGATGATCCCTGACAGAAAGGCAACCTGGACAGATACAGCTCCAACAAATATCACGGGCTTTATACCTGAAAATGATCTGAGGCATCTTCCACGGGAGAGCTGGATTGACTTCATTAAGAAGGATTTGGGAAAATAAAACATAAATCTCAACATAAAGATTGACAAATAGCAAAAGCAGCGGTGATTCTGGCCGCTGCGTTTGCTTTGTATTCGTCCAATCAATTTGCGCAATCCTTATTGGCAAAACTATTGATCACTGTCAGAGATAATCAATGCCGAAGGCAGATCACTCAACCATGCACTTTTCGCATCCAACAATTTCTTCCAGCTTTCTAAACTCACCACCATCAGGTCCTGCTCTTCCAGGAATGCCTTATCAATGGTCTTCTTACTATATAAAGTAATATGATTAGGCGCTATCTGTTCAATGGCCCTGATATTCTCTTTCATCTTTGCATCAAACTTTATATGATCATCCACATCCAGAACGATGACCTGCGCAGCTTCATTACGAATCAGTTTCTGCGCATACTTGATCAGGAAACTATCATTCTGATCAAACACAGGAATAAATACTCTTCTCGCCTTCGAAAAGTTTTTATTAATAAAAATACCAACCGGAATCTGTGCCTTTGATATGATCAGCTTTGTCCTGTCATCAATGGGAGAAGTCTCAAAAATATTTTGTTTCCCTGTTACTGTATTGATCAGCTTTTCGGGATTAATTATTGTTGTTGTAAACCCGAGTAACTTACCAAGCAACGTGCCGTCATAAATTGATTCACCCAGACTGATCAGCAGCAGATCATAACGCCCCTGATTGGCCACATTGATGATCTCAGCATCTATATCATTGGATGCCTTGAATAAAGTGCTGACCTCCCGATTAAGTATAATCGATTCTTTCACAACTGGTCTGAAACGCTCATGCTCATATTCCTCCACATCAAAATGATGCAGCTCATCGATAGGCGCCAGGTGCAGTGCAGTCAGGGATACATGCTCTGTTTGTTTTTTGGTGAGATCATCTGCAAGACGTAACAGTCCTTTACCTGAGTCAGATTTACCAAATGAGAACAACACTTTATATTTTCCATTGGATTGATCCGCGGGTGGAAACTCTTCTCCTTTCTTTTTGAAGATCCAGTTAATAAAATCAAGTGCGGGTCCGGTCATGAAAGTGGTAACAAGTGCCATGATCACCATCATCGAAAACACCTGCGGTGTTAACACTTTCAGGTCATAGCCAATATTAAGTACCACCAGCTCCATCAAACCACGGGTGTTCATCAAGGCTCCTATAGAAAGACTATCCTTCCAGTTCTGCCCGACAAATTTTGCAGCGAGCGCACTTCCTATGAACTTACCGGCGACAGCGATAAAAATGATAACGCCGGTAAGCAGCCACATCTTCGGATCATCAAGCAAACCAATTTCTGTACGCAAACCTGTAAACACAAAGAATAATGGTAGTAGAAGTACAAGTGCGACATCCTCCACTTTCTCTATAAACAGCGTTCTGAATTTTACATTTTCAGGCATGATCACACCTGCCATGAAGGCTCCGAACAAGGCATGTATACCGATCACTTCGGTTGTATAAGCAGAAATAATAAGTGTGAGAAAAAATATTGCAACGATTGGTTTTGTAAGAGATGCACGCGAATGATAAATGGTACCGATCCTTGTAAGAAACGGTTTAACAAGCTTCAGCATCACAATCACATAAACCAGCGCCATGATGATTGTATACACTGCACTCAACAGTGAACCAGCCTTAACAATTGCAATCACCACGGCAAGAACGCACCATGCTGTAATATCATCCGCAGCAGCGCAGGTGATAACAATCGATCCGAGCCTGGTCTTTGTAATTCCGCGTTCCTGCACGATCCTGGCGAGAACCGGGAAAGCAGTGATACTCATCGCAATACCCATGAACAAAGCAAAAGAAAGAAACTTAATATTGGAAGGGGCATATTGTTGATACATAAAATATGCGAGCCCCATCCCCAACGCAAAAGGGAGAATGATACTTGCATGGCTGATTACGACTGCTTCATGTGTTTGTTTTCGGAGATGCTTCAACTCAAGTTCCATCCCGATGATGAACATGAAAAAAATCAATCCTATCTGGCTCAAAAACTGGAGATTTCCCAATGATTTAGCGGGGAACAATACCTCCGAAAATGAATGAAAATATAATCCAAGTAAAGACGGACCAAGCACGATGCCTGCTATCATTTCACCAATTACTGTTGGTTGACCGATCTTACTGCAGATCCAGCCAAATAACTTTGCAACAAGAATGATGGTTACGATCTGAGCCAACAATAACGGAAGCGGATGTCTGAAATTCTCCGTAATGGATTCTATCACACCTGTCCACAAATCTTTAGCAGCACCTGCATCTTTTACAACTTCAGCACTTTCCATTTTCGCACCGGCATTTGCAATCCAATAGATCAGGAATGAAAACGCACCTATAACCGCAACATAAAAAATCGAGTCCTTGATTTTCTTCATAAACAATTTATCTCTGATGCTTAGTGTGGTAAAACAGCAAAATTGTCGATTAATCAGGAATGAAACACAAGCTGGTAAGAAAATAGAGCGATTCTGTAACAAGAAGGAGAAATCCTGTAACAAACTCAGGACACAAGCTGGAGAAATTGCTTTCGATATGCCTCGCCAAGCGTTAACTTTTGCGGAACCTCCCCTGTACCTGTAAAACTTGTGGTGATCTCATCAAATGAAAATACCCGAACGGATCTCACAGCAATGACTTCCTGTTTATTGATGCGCACAAATTCTTTCTCAGGAAGCATGGGGAGCAATTTTTCGAAAGGCACATTTTTCAGTGTAAGAGAAGTTCCGTCTGATAACAATGCAAGTTTATCGCGACTGTCTGCATCAGCCGTTTTCAGATACAGCAATTGATCAAAATAAAGCAATGCCTTGCCGCGGTCAGTATTGATCTGAAGAAATTTATGGCCGGCAGCACGGTCGCCTATCCGTTCAGCAGCTTTGAGAAAAGCCTGTTCCAATCTTTCTTTTTTAACCGGCTTGCGAACATAATCGATGGCATTAAGATCAAAAGCTTCAGCAGCATATTCTTTGTACGCTGTTACAAAGATCACCGGCTTTCCACCAAGTAACTCCGCAACCTGCAAGCCATTTAATGCAGGCATCTCAATATCAAGCAAACAAAGATCAAACTCAAGCTTTGGCAACTCTGCAAGAAAACTATCGACCTTATCAAAGGCCTTTACGATCTTCACGCCTTTGATCTGACCACACAGCAATTTCAGGTAAGCGAGTCCTGGAAGTTCATCATCCAACAGTATGCATTTCAGCTCCGAATCCACCGAGATCAATTTTAAGGATTGCAATATAGACATTGTCCTCAACAATCCTTTCCAGCTTGAAATGCCTGCCATAAAGCAGGTTGAGCCTTTGCTCAAGAGTTGAAGTGCCGATTCCGCCTTTCTCTTTTGCCAGTGCCGATTTATTGGAATTCTTATTAGATACTTTCAGATGATATACTCCATCTTTAAAAGAAAGGTTGATAGAAATAAATGCATCATCATTCTGAAAATCCGCATGCTTAAATGCATTTTCAATGAGATCAACAGATATCAGGGGCGCGATCACAGGCTGATAATACAAAGGATCATTTTTGTCAATCGAAGTGATCACCTCAAGCTCAAATAATGGACTCAGCTTGATCTTATTGATCTCTATAAGATCAAGTGTAAAATCAATTTCCTCCTTTGGTTTTACATGTTGCTGCTGACTTTCGTAAAGAATATAATCAAGAACGTTAGCCAGTTTATCAAGCGCGAAGTAGGTCTGATAAGCGTGTGATTGTATCGAATTGAGGATATTCTTGAAAAGATGCGGGTTGAGTCTTGATTCGATACGTGGCAGTTGCGTTGAATCTTTCAGTCTTTCCATCTGGTCGAGCCGGATCTCGGCTTCTCTTTTTAGCCGGGAGATGCGTGACAACCTGAAAGCCAGGTACGCAACAGACAAGCAAAGGAATCCGCAAACAATAAGAAGCGTTACAACTGATGAAGACATAATCACAAAGTTATACAAGGAGATTCTTATATTCTCATCATAGACGATTTTCGTTAATTACCCCACCTGGGAATCTGTAGACCATTTCCAACAATTCGTCAATTTCGTTTGAACTATCAAAGCAGATTCAGGCTTATAAACCATAAGCTGATTGGGTTTACACACTTATCGAAACAGGTAGTTGATGCTAGTCTCCCGCTATAATAACTGTTGATGGCCCGGACATTGATATTATGCTGATAGCATAACCACCCGGTATGCTTAATAATTTCAAGTTAAGGTTTTGATTAAAGCACTGGTTATTTTAAGTATGGCTGCTATTGGCAGCTGTGCAATTCCTGATTTTAAAGAGGCGGATAAGGCTTCTATGAAAGCATATTCACTTCGGAACAAAGCTGATTCACTGTATGAACAAAGTCAGGTTGACCTCAAAAATTCGGATTCACTGTTTAAGGAAGCAATGTCGATGTATAACATAGCACAAAAACTCGACAGCCTTGCGCTCCATATAAGAAAAAATACAAAGCGAACAATTTATGATTAAAAGATTTGCAAAGCGCTAAATTTTAGCTGAATTCACCAGCCCTAAAGCCATTTCTGCTACGGCAATTTTACCGTTAACTTGTTCTGATTCCCCATCTTCAAAGTCCCAGCCCGCCCAACCGAGTCA
>JBEVNF010000449.1:0-4728 GCA_040508255.1 Flavitalea sp. | reverse complement strand
GCCTCATCACCATACATCTGGCTTTTAAACTTCAGTGATGGTGAAACAAGAAACTTACCGAGTCCAAGCTTCTCCCATTTAGCATCAACAGACGCAATCGTTTCATCATTACTCACAATGATGTTTGGCCAGTCTCGTTCAAAGTTGTCGAATTCTTTTGTTTTACGTGTACCGTCAAGGCCGAGGCAAGGCACCTGTTTTCCTTCGAATGAGTTCCACGCAATGGTATTGTCACGTTTCGGATCAAGATTATTACAGAAGCGCCACAACGCTGTTGTGAGATCATCTGAGTCAACGGTATGCTCCACATACAACACCATTTTGATATACTGCATTTCAGCAAGCGCCGTAACTTTTGAATGGAGTTCACGGATATGACCCGGCTTGTTTTTTTCAACAGAGATCACGATGCATGGAATATCGCGGAGAGGAAGTGACACGTTTACAGAATGGATCTCACTAAAAGCACTCAACTGGGCTTTTAAAGTATTTACTTCTGCGGTTTGTGAGTAGAATCCATTTGAGGATTCGATTTCCTCTTCGAATTTTGTAGTTCCATCAATACCCATCTTACCTCCAAAACCGAGTCTGCTGCAACTGTGATCCAATACATCCATGGGCCCGTTTGCAAAACTGATATCATTTACAACATCGAGGTTCCGGAACACTTCTCTTGCGAGAGATTCATAGTCCTGGATCTTTACATGCTGATCTGCAAGTACCAGGATTTTGTTGAACATCATCTGACCTGCACCCCACATCGCGTTCATCACTTTTTGTCCCTGGCCCGCAAATGTTTTTTCAATCTGTGCGATCACAAGATTGTGGAACACTCCTTCAACAGGCATATCCATATCGATGATCTCAGGAACCATCGTCATTTTGATAGGCGCAAGGAATATTCTTTCAGTAGCTTTACCCAGCCATGCATCCTCCTGCGGAGGAATACCAACAATGGTAGCAGGGTAAACTGCGTTTCTTTTATGTGTGATGGCTGTAATATGAAAACGCGGATACCAGTCAGGCAATGAATAGTAACCGGTATGATCACCAAATGGTCCCTCCCAGATCAGTTCATCATTCGGATCAACATAACCCTCAATAATAAAATCAGCATCAGCAGGAACTTCAACATCCTGTGTGATACATTTTACCAGCTCTACTTTTTTCTTCCGCAGAAAACCAGCGAGCATATACTCATCAACGTTTTCAGGAAGCGGAGCAGTTGCTGAATAAGCATAAGCAGGATCACCACCAAGCGCAACGGCAACCGGCATTTTTATACCTAGTTTTTTGTATTCGCTGAAGTGTTTTGCACTCACTTTATGTTTATGCCAGTGCATACCTGTAAGTGTTGGACCATAAACCTGCATACGATACATCCCTACATTGCGGCTGTTTGTGTTTGGATCTTTGGTATGAATAACCGGAAGAGTGACAAACGGGCCGCCATCTTTGGGCCAGCAGGTTATCACAGGAAGTTTTGTAATATCAGGTTCAGTCATTACCACTTCCTGGCACTCACCCCTGCCCTTTTTAACCTTTGGCATCCATGAGGCAAACTTGCTAAGCTGCGGCAGCATTTTTAGTTTATCGAGTATGCCCTCTTTAGGCGAGGCAAGCATCTTAAATAATCCTTCGATCTCTTTTGCTACGTCATCAAGATGCTGAACACCAAGGGCAATACACATCCGTTTTTCGCTGCCGTACGCATTCATGAGAACCGGGAAGTCATAACCGGTGTTTTCAAACAGTAAAGCCTTGCCGCCTCCCGGAAGTTTACTTACACGATCGGTGATCTCAGAAATCTCAAGAACCGGATCCACAAAGGTTTTGATCCTTACCAATTCTCCTGCCGCTTCCAGTGTGTCTATAAATTGTTGCTGATTTTTAAACGCCATTCCGCAAAGTTACTTCAAAATAAAAACAGTACACCGTTGCTGGTAATAGATTAACAGCTTTGGTGTACTGATATATAGTTAAACAGCGTTGCGGGATTATAAAACCGGGCATTCTACACTGCCCCTGCCTTTGCCATCACTTTTATTGAGATTGGGCCTGTTACCACCGAGACCAATGATAATGCTTACACCCTGGAAATAGTACCAGTCCTTGTATTTTGAGCCGCCGCGAACGGTACCTGCTGCAGGATAATTCGGATTGCCATCTTTCAATTCACCACCCCTGTATGCCATTGCAACTCCAACAGGGCCACGTAAAGCCTGAAGCTGATTACGATCTACGTAGGTACTGCTGACATCATCAAGGTAATCCGTGAAAAGTTTTCTGAGACCGATCTCATATGCGAGAACCACCTTGTCGGTAACCCTGAGTTTTAAGCCACCACCAAAAGGAATAGCGACCTGTCTCTGTTTGTAGGGAACACGACCCGGATATTGATTCAAACCCTGACCCTCAGTGCCAAGCGGACGAAGCTCGATCTTTGTTCCGGACGTATCGTATGTATAAGGATTGAACTGGTATGCGGCAACGCCTGCAAAGATGTATGGGGAGAACTTATGATAATCGAGATCCAGGATCGTATACTCCAGCATCAGATTGGCTTCGAGTATGCGGGACTGGAAATTGAGATTTCTTCTAAGCCGGAATGAATCGGTGCCTTTTTTATCATCAGCACCTACATTGGCATAATTAATACCGCCACGCAGCGCGATGTGGGAACTGATCTCATATCTTAATCCGAGACCAAAGGCAGCTTTAGCCTGATCAAGAGTGAAACGTTTTGGCTGAAGGTCGCCGGAATAATTTGCGGCACCGCCAAAAACCGTAATATTAAATGCATCCTGTGAAAAAACAACAGCCGGCGTGAACAAAAGCAACAGAGCAATTACTCTCATTTCTGAAATTAAGTTTTACGTAAAACAATGATCAAGGGATTCGGACGGGCGGAAGGTTTGTTTCAACGGATGGAAGTGAAAATCAAGGACTAACGCAGGAGGATTGCAATATTTGCGCCAAGTTTGGGTTAAAGAAAATACAAATCTTTAACCTGTGCAAGCGGACATGAAAATTTTAAGATTCAGATCGCAACTTATTGCACGATGTACAAACGTTTACACTAAACCACCCGTTGGTTATCATCAAAGTTTTACATATCACCTATTACTAATGTGTTGATGGACCTGGGGAGCAGCTTCAGTTCTCCACCAGCAGACATTACTGACTTCTTCATGTTCATTTCTTTCGCGGCGGTGGTTGTATAGATTTTTGCGGGTTGTTTTTTCCTCAATCCCTGCAGGTTTACTGATTTTTCCTGTTCAGAGTAGTTGATAAGAACCATCACTGTTTTCCCTCCTTTATCCTGGAAAGCACTGCACATCAGATCCTGAGATGCTGCCAACTCATTGAGCTTATCGCTCCTTGAGATTCCGATCCTTGTCATACCGGGACGAATAAAACGGCTGAAATGACCCATCGCCCAAAGGTTTTTTGTTGTCCGGAAATAGCCTGTTGTGTTGCTGTCATTAGATTCAAGCGCCATGAGATAATACCTGGTATCAAATTCCGCTGATCCCGGTTCGTATACGTTCCAAAGCTGCCAGGCAGCTGCATTCGCAGAAGTAAGATCGCCATGTATAAGTTTTGCAAGAAACAAAGCGCAATCAATTGCAGGAATCTTTCCTTTCTTTTTCTCCCGATATCCATCACCGAGCATACTGTATTCAGATTGCCAGAAAGAAGTGTTGTATGCTGCAACTGTGTCGCGCAGATTTTCACGGATCGTAATGCGGTTCGTATCACCCAAATCTGTGAAATAGCTATGACCCGCAACTACCGGAAGGACATTGCGGAATAATTTCACGCTCGTTTCTGTATTGCCAAAAAAGTATTGAACCTGTTTTGCGGCATGTCCTCTTTCTGTATACAGATGCCTTAAAGTGGCGGCTTCAGGCATAAGAATACGCGAATCAATTTTTTCGGCGGATATAACGCTGTCGAGTAACCGAACTATGCGATAGATGTTTTCATTTTTCCAGGGAGTACCTTCCTGGTTCATCTCCCCGAACTTGTTCGACCAATCCCATTGCGGTTCATTCACCGGGCTAACGTAACGATAATGTATTCCCTGCTGTGCAAAATGTTTCAATACATTCGCAAGGAAAACCGCGTAATCAACATATTTATTTTCGTCCAGGTTGCACGTGTAATCTTTCTCAGTTTTAAAACCAAGATGATTTTTTGTGAAATGCACCGGTGGCGTATTACTAAATGCAATCAGGTTTTCGACGCCATATGCTTTCGCCTGTTGTACGAACCATTGATATCCGGATTGTTTTGACCAGTTGTAATTACCGGTTGAGTCAATGAACGATTCAATACGTTTTACTGACGTCTTGATCCCGCTGTTGATCCCCTGTTCAGCAGTACCACCACCGATATTAAATCTCCATGCCGAAAGACCGATGCCCATGGGATCGCCATTCCTGTCAAATTCTTTACTGAAAAGGTATCTTGCGATGGAATCTTTTCTTTCCTGTGGCCAGTATTTTCCGATCCCTTCAGAGAACCAGCAACCTGATGCACCGAAGTTGTCGATGGTCTGAAATCGTTGAGCGGGTTGTAAGGTTAAGACGACTGTACCGCGCTTTTGCGCCTTCCCCGGTTGTTGCTGGCTACGTGCGGCGAATGGTAACAGCGATACAATCAAAGCTGAGAAAGAGAATGTTAAAATCTGGTGTTTCATAATCACTGAATTTAAACCAAACA